>NZ_CAMPGZ010000076.1 GCF_946885725.1 uncultured Nocardioides sp. | reverse complement strand
GAACGGGGGAGGTGGCGGCGGGGGCACACGGACGACCTTGGTCGGCTCGGGGCCGGCGCCCACCTCGTCGTCGGCGGCGTCGTCGAACCGCGGCGCACCCACCTGGGTGGCGTCGGGGTCCGCGGGCGCTGTGTCTCCTGGGTGGGCTCCTCCGGAGGAGGCCGGGGCGAGCTCGCCGGTGTCGAGGATCGGTCCGGGGGAGAGCTGCGTGGCCTCGCCCGGCGCCTCGCCGGTGAGGGGGTCGACCAGCGGCATCGGGCCGGTGTCGCCGAGCGGGGCCGCGGTCGGGTCGCCGACGTAGTCGCACAGTGCGGCGTACACCTCGTGCGCGGTCTCGAGGGGCACCAGGCCGTGGCCGTTGCTGCCCAGCACCCGCTCGCAGATCGCGTCGAGCGGTCGCGGCACGCCGGCGCGGACCTGCCGCGGACGCAGCGGGCGGCCGTGCTCGACCGGCGCCGGCGGCACCTTCGTCCCGTCGGTGCCCGGCCACTTGCCGACGAGGCCGGCGTAGAGCAGCGCACCCAGGTTGAGCACGTCGGCCTCGTGCTCCTCGAGCACCTTGTCGCCTCGCAGGGTCGCCGTACCGCGGCCGTGCAGCACCGCGTCGACGACGAAGCCGATCAGCTTGACCGTGCCGGACTCGGTGACCATGACGTTCTCGGGCAGCAGCCGGCCGTGCGCGATGCCGGACCGGTGCGCGGTGGTGATCGCCTCCGCGACCTCCTTGGCCACCCAGGCGGCCCGGCGGGGGCTGAGCGGCCCTTCCTCGAGGAGCCGGTCGAGGGAGATGCCGTGGCCCCACTCGTTGACGACGTACGTCACGCCGTCGGCGCGCGCGGCGTCGAGCACGCGCAGCAGGTGGCCGTCGCTCACGGTGGCGGACGTGCGGGCCGCGGACAGCAGCGCGGCGGCGCGCGGGTCCTCGGAGTCGACGACGTGGACGGCGACGTTGCGCGCCAGGATCTTGTCGGTCGCCCGCCAGAACCGCGCACCCTCGTAGTCGTTGACGAGGTCCTCCAGCACGAAGCGTCCAGCGAGCACGGTGCCCGGACCCACGGGTGTGTCCGTCACGCGTCCTCCCTTCGCGCTCGCTCGTGCCGGGCCCGGTCAGGGCCCCTCGCCATGCTACGGGTGCCCCCGCGAGGCGCGGACCCGGTCCGAGGACCGGCTCAGCGGCCCAGACGCGAGGTCACCAGGCCGACAACGGCATTCACCTCGGCGATCCGGAGCATCCGGGACACCAGCAGGTAGACGACGGCTCCGGACAGCGTGACCAGCGCAAGGGACACGATCGCCTGTACGTCGCCCGGCGCGAGCACCGCGTCGACCCCGGCCCGCACGGCGTACCCGACGACCGCGGCCAGGCCGACGGCGATGACGAGCCGGACCAGGAACCGGACCAGCAGCGGGGTGTCGAGCCCGCCGAGCACGTGCCGGAGCAGCAGGTAGGAGCCGACGACGCCGACGAGGTAGGCGCCGCCGTACGCCAGCACCAGGCCGGCGGCGGTGTCCTCGGGACCGGTGCCGCCGGTGAGCACGAGCGCGAGGGTGATGTTGGTGGCGGCGATCACGCACTGCACCCAGAACACCGTGCGGGTGCGCTCGAGGGCGTAGAAGCCGCGCAGCAGCAGGTAGTGGGAGGTGAACAGCACCAGGCCGGGCGCGAACAGCGCGATCGCGACGCCGACGGTGTCGTAGGTGTCCGCCGCGGCCCCGTGGCCCCAGACCAGCCGGGCGGCGTCCTGCGAGATGAGCGGGAGCAGCACCGCCACCGGGACGATCAGCGCGAGCGCCTGCCGCAGCGTCGAGGCGACGCTGGTGGCCACCCCGGGCAGGTCGTCGTCGGCGGCGTGCTGGGAGAGCCGCGGCAGCATCGCGGTCGCCAGCGACACGGTGACGATCGAGTGCGGGACCATGATCGTCACGAACGCGAACGAGTAGACCGTGTAGCCGGTGCCGCCGGTCGCCGCGCCGTCGGAGGCGAGCCGGACGACCACCGTGTAGGCGACCTGGTTGACGATCACGAACAGCACGGTCCAGAAGCCGAGCCGGAACGTGTGCCCGAGGCCTGCCCCGCGGAAGTCGAACCGGGGCTTGTAGATGAAGCCCGCTCGGCGCAGCCACGGCACCAGCACGAGCAGCTGGACGGCGATGCCGAGGGTCGAGCCGAGGCCGAGCAGCGCCTCCTGGCCCGCGGTGTAGCCGCCGCTGAGTTCGTCGCCCGCAGCCGGGCCGTAGATGCCGAGGTAGCCGAGCAGGACCAAAACGACGATGACGTTGTTGGCGATCGGCGCCCACATCATCGGGCCGAAAACACGGCGCGCGTTGAGCACCTGGCCGACCAGCACGAACATGCCGTACAGGAAGACCTGCGGCAGGCAGTAGCGGGCGAACGCGATGACCGAGTCGAGCTGCTCGGCGTAGTCGGGCTCGAAGTACCTGGCGGACAGGAAGACCCGCATCACCAGCGGCGCCGCGATGACGAGTACGGCGGTGACCCCCGCGAGGAACAGCGCCGCCAGCGTGATCACCCGGTTGGCGTAGGCGTCGCCGCCGTCGGGGTCGTTCTTCATCGCCCGGACGAGCTGCGGCACGAGCACCGCGTTGAAGACGCCGCCCGCGACCAGGATGTAGATCATGTTCGGCAGCGTGTTGGCGATGTTGAACAGCTCGGCGTGCAGGCCGAGGCCGAGCGCGGCGGCCAGCAGCGCGCCGCGGACGAAGCCGCTGAGCCGCGACACGACGGTGCCCGCGGCCATCACCGCGCTGCTGCTGAGCAGCGACTTGTCGTCGTCGACGGTGCCGGTCGAGCCGGTGGTCGGGTCGGCGTCGCGGGACTGGTCGGTCTCGGTCACGGGGTCCGGCTCCTGGGGCTGGTCGGTCACGAGGCCGCCTCACCGCGTCGGTAGGCGCGCACCCGGCGGGTCAGTCGTACGACGATGGCGAGGGCCAGCAGTGCACCGCCGGCGCCCATGACCACCCAGATCACCGTGCCGATGTTGCTGCTGCGCACGGTGAACTGGTCCCGGCTGCCGATCTGCGACCCCTGGGTGGTGGTCGCCACCAGGGTGACGTTGTGAACGCCGATCGACGTCGCGCGGGCCCGCATCCGCACCGGGGCGCGCTGGCCGGGCCCGAGCGTGATCGGGTCGGGGGTCTCGATCTCGACGTCACCGGAGGGGGTCTGCGCCTCGAGCTGGACGGTGACGGTGTCATCGAGCTGGTTCTCGACGGTCACGCCGATCGGCCCGACCTCGTTGGTCATGCTCACGAACGCCGGGCCGTCCACGGTCACGCGGGCGAGCGTGCGGCGTACCCGCGCTGCTGTCTCGCGGGCCCGGGCGAGCGCAGCCGTTGCGCGGGTGCGGACCTGGTACGACGACGCGAGCATCCCGACCTTGGCGAGCTGGTCGGCGATGCTGTCGTTGTCGGTGAGCAGCTCGGCGTAGATCCGGCCGAGCTCGCCGAGCTCCTGGCTGGCGAGCTGGTTGGCGAACGGCACGTGCGCGGCACGCTGTGCGGCCGGGTACAACGGTGGCTGGGTGGTGGTGGCCTGCGGGCCCGCGTCGACGACCTCCCCGACGCCGACCCGGGTCAGCCACGGGACGTCGAGGCCGCCGAAGAAGTCCGCGGCCGCCCACTCCTCACCCGGGTCGAACCGGCCGGGCAGCGTGACCACGAGGGGCTCGTCGCGCTCGGGCGTGAGCGCGTGCAGCGCGGCCTCGCTCAGCAGGCGCTGGCGTACGGCGAGCGCGCCGAACGGGTCGTCGGGGCCGGGGCCGCCGCCGGTGGCGGCGCTGTCGGTCAGCACGATGCGGGTGCCGTCGGAGCGGCCGAGCACCCGGCCGGACCGGGTCGGGAAGGCGCGGTCGGTCATCAGCACGGTGGTGCTGGGGTCGAGCGCGGCGAGGGCGCGGGCGGGAAGGAACCCGCGGGGCGGGGCCACCGTGGTGCGGGCGGTCAGGCCCAGCGCGGTCATGGTGTCGGCGCTGAGCCGCTGCGACTCCTCGAGCAGACCGCCCAGCCGGTTGGCGGCGATGGCCGCGACGTCGATGTCGCCGTACGGCAGCGCGAGCATCGAGTCGTCCGCGGACTCGGCGCGGAACGCCTCGAGCCACTGCGCCGCGGTCGCGGCCTCGGGCGACGGCTCCGGTGCCGCCTCGCCGTCCTCGCCCTCCGGCGTCTCCTCCGCGGGGTCGGGGGTGGCCGACGGGGTCGAGGACGACTGCTCCTCGTCGGGGGTCTCGTCGTCCGGGCCGGTGCCGTCGGGCGAGGTGTCGAACGGCGGGTTGTCGGCGGCCACGGAGCTGACCGCCTCGAGCACCGCCGGGTCGACGAGCCAGGTGAGGTCGCTGCCGGCGGTCGAGGCGAGCTGCACGATCCGGCCCAGCCGGCCGTCGTCGGACAGGTCGGCCTGCCACTGGCGCAGGCCGCGCAGGCTGCCGTCGGTCGCGCGGCGCACCCGCTCGCGCAGCGGCACCACGACCGCGAGGTCGGTGCCCGCCGCGTCCTCGTCCATCAGCGGCATGAACGACCGCGCCCGGCCGGCCGCCAGACCGGTGCGCACGCCGTTGACCGCGCCCAGCACGTGGGTGCCGACCCAGTACACGCCGGGCTCGCCGCTCAGCGCGAGGTCGCGGCGGCTGACCGACACCCGGTAGCTCGTGGACTCGCCCGGGGCGAGGTCGCCGATCTCGGCGAAGGTCCCCTCATCGGTGATCCGCGGGCCGACGTCGGTGGCGGGGTCGGTGGCGACCGCCTCGGTCAGCCCGGCCCGGGTCGTGATCGGGGTCAGCGACCGGAACAGGTAGACCTGCAGGTCGGTCCAGGTGTCCTCGCTGGTGTTGGTGACGGTGCCGGTCACCGTGAGGTTGCCGCGCTCGGGGATCGTCGACGGGCTCATCGAGTCGAGCGAGATCTGCAGCGGGGTGTCGGCGGCCTTGCGCTTCACCGCCGTGACGCCGGCGGCGCTGGCCGGTCCGCCCGTCCCGGCGGCGGCCGGCGACGTACCCGTGGTGACCAACGTCCCCGCTGTCACGGCGACCGCGGCGAGGCATGCCGCAGCGCGGACGGTCCAGGGGCGGGTCACGGGGGCAAGGCTAACGACCCGCGATGGCTAGACTCGCCTCCCGTGCCTGAGCCCACCTCGCCCCGTTCCGGGCCCACGACCACCGGGCCCGCCGGGTCCGGTCCCGGGTCGCCGCCGAGCGTCCCGGAGATGCAGGAGCGCGTGGCCTCGGCCCTCGCGACGCTGGCGCCGGTGACCGACGAGCTCGGCGCGCTGTTCGGCGACGCGGGCGAGGAGCTGGCCCTGGTCGGCGGCCCGGTGCGCGACGCGATGCTCGGCCGGCTGCACAACGACCTCGACTTCGCGACGTCCGCGCGGCCCGACACCACCGAGCGGCTGCTCAGCGGATGGGCCGACGCGATCTGGGGCATGGGCCGCGAGTTCGGCACGATCGGCGCGCGCAAGGGCGACTACCAGGTCGAGATCACGACGTACCGCTCCGAGAAGTACGACCCCGACTCGCGCAAGCCCAACGTCGACTTCGGCGACACCCTCGTCGGCGACCTCGGCCGGCGCGACTTCACGGTCAACGCGATGGCGGTGACGCTGCCGGGCAACACGGTCGAGGACCCGTTCGGCGGCGTGGTCGACCTCGCCCACGGGCTGCTGCGCACGCCGGGCAAGCCCGAGGACTCGTTCTCCGACGACCCGCTGCGGATGATGCGCGCGGCCCGGTTCTCCGCGCAGCTCGGCTTCACCGTCGCCCCCGAGGTCATCGAGGCGATGCGGTCGATGGCCGGCCGGATCGAGATCGTGTCCGCCGAGCGCGTGCGCGACGAGCTGGTCAAGCTCCTGATGGCGCCGTACCCCCGCCGCGGTCTGACGCTGCTCGTCGAGACCGGGCTCGCGGACCACGTGCTCCCCGAGCTGCCGGCGCTGGCGCTCGAGCGCGACGAGCACCACCGGCACAAGGACGTCTACGAGCACACGCTGACCGTGCTGGAGCAGGCGATCGCGCAGGAGGACCGGCTCGGCGGTCCCGACCTGATCGTCCGGCTCGCCGCGCTGATGCACGACGTCGGGAAGCCGCGCACGCGACGGTTCCAGGACGACGGCACCGTGACGTTCCACCACCACGACGTGGTCGGCGCCAAGCTCACCCGCAAGCGGATGAAGGCGCTGCGGTTCTCCAACGACGAGATCAACGCGGTGAGCAAGCTGGTCGAGCTGCACCTGCGGTTCCACGGCTACGGGTCGGGGGAGTGGACCGACTCGGCGGTGCGGCGCTACGTGCGCGACGCCGGCGACCAGCTCGAGCGGCTGCACGTGCTGACCCGGGCGGACTGCACGACCCGCAACCGGCGCAAGGCTGAGCGGCTGCGGCGCACGTACGACGACCTCGAGGAGCGCATCGCGCGGCTCGCCGAGGAGGAGGAGCTCGCCTCGGTGCGGCCCGACCTCGACGGCAACCAGATCATGGAGATCCTCGGGCTGCCGCCGGGCCGGGAGGTCGGCGAGGCGTACCGCTACCTTCTCGAGCTCCGCATGGACCACGGCCCGATGTCCGAGGAGGACGCCACCGCCGCGCTCAAGGCGTGGTGGGAGGAGCGGCAAGCCCAGGGAGAGTCAGAGGCTTAGGTTCCGGCCAGCACGAACGACGCGACCCGGCCGCCGCCCGCGTCGACCACCGCCGCCGAGACCGGAGGGGTGCCGCCCCGGGTGGTCCACCAGACCACGTCGCCCGGCGCGACGCTGCGCGCGATCGTGCCGGGCACGATCGAGTGGTCCTGCAGGGACACGATCACCTGGCTCACGTCACCGGCCGGCAGCGATGCGGGCATCCGGCCGACCACGAGGTTCCCGCCGACCACGTCGTAGGTGCGCGCCGCCATCGGTGCGTCCCCCGCCACGAAGCGCGCCGGCTCCTGTCCCGGGAAGCTGTAGTACTGGTCGCCCCACTGCACCAGCAGCGACAGCTTGCACCCGCCGGGTCCGTTGGGGTCGGCCAGGCACGCCACCGCCAGGTCGCCGACCTCCGCGAACACCCGGTCGGTCCATGGCGTCAGCCGGCCGGCCAGGTCGTCGATCGACGGTGGCGCGACGGTCGGGCTCATCGGTACCAGCCCGCGCACGCCGAGCGGGAGGATCTTCCCCACCGCCTCCGAGGTCGAGATGATCGCGTCCGGCGCGAGCGCGGGCACGCCGGTGCCGGGCCGGACCGGGACGGTCACCGTCCGTCCGATGACGTCCGCGCCGGTGCGGCGTACCACTTCCTGGGCGTCGTCGCTCAGCTCCGGCACCACCGGGAACGACCGGTCGGGCACCGCGAGGTCGACGACGTACGCGACGGTCCCCGGCAGCACCAGCACGCCGAGCACGGACAGGGCCGCGGCCAGCACCGTCAGCCGCGGGTGACTCGGCCGCCGCGGTTCCGGCCCCGCTGCGGCCGGAGGCATGCGGGTCGTGGTGACCGTCACATCTACAGCATCCCCCCGCCGTACGCCGCAGGGAAGCGTCGCAGCCGGGGTCTGCCGCCGTACCACCCCTACGATCGCGCCATGAAGAGCGAGCTGTTCGACCAGGCCAACCTCGAGGCGGGGGGCGCCGGCAGGTTCGGCCTGCAGAACCCGCAGATGCTGCGGGTCGCCCTCGGCGACGACGTGCTGGCGGTCAAGGGCGCGATGGTCGCCTACCAGGGCCAGGTCCGGTTCGACCATGAGAAGGCCGGCGGCGTCGGCAAGCTGCTGAAGAAGGTGCTCACGTCCGAGGACATGCCGCTGATGCGGGTGTCCGGCCAGGGCGAGGTGTTCTTCGCCAACGAGAGCGGCTACGTCTACCTCGTCGAGCTCGGCGGCGACGGCATCAGCGTCAACGGCCGCAACCTGCTCGCCTTCGACGCGACGCTGTCGTGGGACATCAACCGGGTCAAGGGCGCCGGGATGATGGCCGGCGGCCTGTTCAACACGACGGTCTCCGGCAGCGGCACCGTCGCGCTCTGCACGGTCGGCAAGCCGGTCGTGCTCGACTGCTCGCAGCAGCCCACGTACGTCGACGTCCAGGCCTGCGTCGCCTGGTCCGCCAACCTCGTCCCCCACGTGGTCTCGTCGATGAACTTCAAGTCGATGCTGCGCGGCGGCTCCGGCGAGGCGTTCCAGTACGCCTTCCACGGCCCCGGCTTCGTCGTCGTCCAGCCCTACGAGTTCGTCGCCCCGGCCAGCGGCAGCGGCTCGTCGTCCTCCGGCGCCTCCTCCGTCATCGGCGACCTCTTCTCCTGAGTCTCTCCTCGCAGGAGCCACGTCCAGCGGGACCACCCCTGCGGGGCATTCGCGCGAGGAGTCAATAAATCAGCCTCGTGGGCGGCGTGTCGCGACACAACTGACCCCTCGCTCGCCGCGTTTCCTCGCCGTACGTCGGGTCAGCGCACCACCTTGAACTGGAAGTGCACGGTGCCGAGCTGCTGCATCAGCCGCACCCACAGCGGCAGCACCATCTCGGTGCCGCGGGCCGCGTCGAGACCGCCGAGGTCGAGGACGTCGGTGTGCCCGAGCTCGTGCAGCAGCGCGGTGACCGTGACCTTCGCGTCGGCGTCGTCGCCGCACACGAACACCGTGTGATCGCCGTTCGCCAGCGACTCGGGGTGCACCATCAACGACGCGTTCATGGTGTTGAGCGACTTGACCACGCGGGCGTCGGGGTGCGCGCGCTGGATCTGCTCCGCGAGCGAGTCGGTGTTGGCGACCGACAGCGACGGTGGGAAGCCCTGGCTGAAGTCGAGCGGGTTCGCCACGTCGAGCAGCACCTTGCCGGCGAGCCCGTCAGCCGCGGCCGCCAGCACGTCCAGCGACGCCATCCCGTTGGTCCCGTTGACCACCAGGTCGGCGTCGGTCACGGCGTCGGCGTACGTCGCCAGCGTCGTCCCCGGTACGTCGGACCAGTCCTCACGCGCCCGGGTGGCCACGGGGTCGCGCGTACCCAGCCGCACCTCGTGCCCCAGCTCCGCCAGCCGTCCGCCCAGCGTGCGACCGACCATTCCCGTCCCCAGCATCGCGATGCGCATCGCCCACCTCCTGCTCCCGCGACCAGGATCCGCCGACCGTCAAGCGAGGGGTCAGATTTGTCGCGACACGCCGCCCACGAGGCTGAATAACTGACTCCTCGCGCACCGGGCCCGCAGCGCCGGAGCGCTACCAGGGGGCGCCGAACGTGACGAACGGGGCGGGCGGCGCGGGGGAGCCGGTCGCGGCGTCCTGGGCGTGGGCGAGCTGAGCCGCCGCCAGCGCCTCGGCCGACGACGCGCCCTCGCTCATCGCGCGGTGGACGTCGCGCATCACGGCGGCGGCGACGTCGTCGCGCACCCGCGCCACCCCCGCGACGACGGACGCGACACCGACGTGCAGCAGCACGTGGGTGAGGCCGAGCCCCTCGTCGCCGGGACGCAGCGTGGCCAGGCCGGCCTCACAGGCGGAGAGCGTGACGCACGACGGCATGCCCCGGTCGGGGTCCAGCTCGTAGGCGTACAACGGACCGTCCGCCAGCCGCACCGAGCTGAACAGCGGGCTGTCGGCGCGGTGCGTACCGTGCGCCGCCACGTGCATCAGGTCCGAGCGCGCCAGCGCCGAGTGCGCGGCCGCGGTCGTGGCCTCGTCGCCGACCAGCAGGTCCGCGTCGCCGGTGGGCAGGGCCCAGGTGCCGGCGACGTCGCGCGCCTCCTTCTCGGACTCGTGCAGGCCTGGGCCGGACAGCGCCGTGACGACCGGACGCTTGGGACGCGACGCAGACCGCGCGCGGAGCCAGGTGCCGGCACCGGGCGTCACCACGGTCGGGACGCCGAGGCGGGAGGGCAGCAGCGACCACGGGAGTACGGCGAGCGGTCCCGATGCGGAGATCACGAGCGGCTCGCCGTCGAGAAGCAGCGGCTGGACGAGCAGCGCGTCGAGCCGCGCCAGGCCGGCGAGCAGGCTTCCCTGGATCGAGGCCGCGATGGCCTCCGGCAGGTGCGGAGTCGCGGCTGCGTCGAGGTCGGCCCGGACGCGCCGCACGAGCTGGGCGACCTGGTCGCCTGGCGCCGCGACGGCGAGACGCGCCCCGTCGGCCCGCACCAGCACCGCGACCCAGGTGCCCTCGTGCAGCACGTAGGAGGCAAACACACTGCCCGAGTCGCGGGCCGCTTCCCGGAGATCAGTCAGGCGTGGCGAATCGGCCGCGTGCTCGGCGTCCAGGTCGCCCTCGACCTGCCAGGCCCGGGCGCGGATGCGGCGCTGGAGCTGGGAGGCACGTTGGCGGATGCGCGCGACTTGCGTCTCCGTATCGGCTTCGCCATCGACCCGGCGCAGCTCCTCCTCGACGCCGCGCAGCTCCGCGAGCATGCGAGCCGTCTCCTCGTCGCGCGGCGGGCTCAGCTGGGGCAGTCGGCTCGACACCGCACGGGCGTGCTCCACCATCTCGAAGATGGTGCCGGGCCGCCCACGCTCGAGCGCCAGCCGGATCCCGAGCCGGGACAGCGCGATGCCGTGCACCGCCCCGGCGGTGCGCAGGTCGAGGGATCCCAGCGTGCGCTGGAACGACCCGAGCTCCGTGAGGCCACGCCGGACCTCCCGGAGTGCCCGGCTGTAATCGCCGACACCGGCCAGTCGACGGGCGCGGACATCATGGGTGAGCAGGCGGAGCGCGAGTGGGTCACCCGCGTGCATCCGCGGTAGGTCCGCCACCGGGAGGCCGGCGTGCAGTCGGCAGGACGCGGCGATCAGGTCGGCGGTCCGGGCCAGCTCCTGCCGCGACTCCGACCGGCACAGCACGGCGAACTGCTCGGCCCGGTCCGCCAGCGCGGCCAAGCCGCGAGTCCGGCCCGCCGCGGTCGCACTGGCCTGCTCGGCTCGCAGCACAAGCAGGTCGGCCCGCCGCTTCCACCGCGTGTTGCCCCGCCGGTCGAAACGGCGCGCGGCCGACCGTGCCAGTCGCCGCGCCGCCGCGGGGTCGCCGGTCGACAGCGCGCACTCGGCGCGGAGCAGCTCGATCTCGCCTACCTCCTGGTACAGCCGACCGGCGCGTCCGTCGACGGCACCCTGGGCGAGCAGGGCGTCCGCCTCGCTGACGAGTCCGGCTTCACGCAGCGCCCGGGCCCGGTCCAGCACGAGCGCAGGGTGTGCGCCACTGGGGATTGTTGCGGCGGCTCTCTCGTACGCCGCCAGGGCGCGCGGGATGCGGCCCGCCAGAAAGTCGACATAGCCGAGGTTGTGAGTGGCCATCGCCACGAGGCGCTCGTCACCGGCGGCCTCGGCGTACGCTGCGGCCCGACCCAGGTCCTCACCGGCCCGCGCGAGGTCCTGCCGTTCCAGGTGCAGCACGCCGCGGTTGAGCATGACCCGCGCCTGGTCAACGGGATCCGCCGCGTCGAGCAGTGCGACCGCGCGGTCGAACAGTCGCAGCGCGCGGCTGGTGTCGCCAGACCGCAGCACGACGAGTGCGCGTTGCCCGGCGAGGCGAGCGGTGAGCGCGGGGTTGCCGACCTCTGCCGCGATCTCGTCCGCTTTGTCGATTCGTTCCAAGGCCCCGGGGAGGTCGCCGGTCATGTCGAAGTACGGCGCCGCCTCGCTCACCAACGTCCGAGCGATCACGACCCTCAGCGACGGGTCGGACGGCCGCTTCTCGGCTTCGCGTCGTACGGCGGTCAGCATGCGTACGGCGATCGCCGGTTTGCCTTGGCGGAACTTCGCGGATGCCAGGGCGATCTCGGCGTCGAGCAAGGCAGAGTCGGACTCGACACCCGATGCGATGCCAGGTGCCGTGCCGGAAGTCGTGGTCGATTGCCCGCCCCGCGCCGACGCCACCGCGCGAAACTATCGCACGGGAAGCCGCCGGGCTCCGGTTACAGCTTGAACAGGGGCGTGACCACCAGACCTGCGTCCTCGCCCTCGAGCGGATGGAAGACCAGCTGCACGAAGCCCGCGCGGAGGTCCTCGGCGACGAAGCGGCCGCTCTCGTCCGTACGGACTGACTGGTCCTCACCCTGCATGCGCAGGGCAACCGTGCGTACGCCCGCGGGTGTGACCCAGCCGTCGATACGCACTCG
This sequence comes from uncultured Nocardioides sp., assembly GCF_946885725.1. The sequence goes on along the minus strand of NZ_CAMPGZ010000076.1, from coordinate 5,653 downwards.
TCCGGCGCCGAGTTCGGACAGGGTGACCATCGCGGTGAGCCGCTCGGCGGAGAAGGTCACCGTCTCGGTGCGCGTGGCGTCGCTCAGGTCGGTGCGGACAGCCAGGGCGTCGTCGAGCACCCGCGTCATCTCGGCCACCTCGGCGAAGACTTCGTCGAGCGCGAGCGAGAACTGGATCCGCTCGACCAGGTCGTCGGGGACGGGGTCGGCGACGTCGAGCATGATCGCTACCTGCGCCAGCAGCGCGACGTCGGTGTCGTCCAGGGGAGCGTCGGCGGAGGAGCCGCTGAGGCCCGACACGTCGTCGTTCATGTGAGCTGTCCTTCCCATTCAGGGTCGCTCGAGAGCTGGTCGCGGAGCTTTGCCAGGCACCGTCCTCGAGTGGGTCCGATCGAGCCGACCGGCATGCCGAGCGACTCCGCGATGTGGGCGTAGTCGGGCCGGTCCGCGAAGGCGATCACACTGATCAGCTGCCGGCAGCGGGGCGGCAGCAGCTGGACGTGCTCCCAGAGCCGGCGCTGCTCGGTCGTCCGGAAGACGGTCTCGTCGGGCAGCTCGTCGCGCTGCACCGGCAGGTCGAGCTGCTCCTCGTCGTCCACGCCGAGCACGCCGCCGGTGCGTCCGGCCTCCACCCGCACCCGCTTGGAGACTCGCCAGGCCTCCCGTCGTGCGGTGGTGATCAGCCACTTGACGACGGTCCCGGGCTCGCGGATGGACTCCGCCTTGCGCAGCAGCGCGAGCCAGACGGTCTGGACGACGTCCTCGGACGCCGCCGCGTCGAGCCCGGTCTCCCGGACCGTCCGCCACAGCAGCGGCGTCACGGTCGCCACCAGCTCGTCGAGCGCCGGCCGGTCCCCGTCGCGGAACCGGGTGAACGCGTCGGTGGCCCGGCCCACCAGCGTCGTGCCGTCAGGTTGCACAGCGATCACAGCTCCCTGCCCTTCAGCCCCCGCAGCGCCGCGCGCACCCGGGATACAGCAGCGCTCGTGGAGAGATCGGTATCGCCGGAACCGTACGCCTCTGCGAGTGCGGCCGCGACCTCTCCGGCCAGGACCGGCGCCGCGAACGACGTACCGCTCCAGACGCCGAAGCCGGACGAGAAGTCGTCGGGGTCGAACGACGCGCGAACCTCGCCGTTGGCCGTGATGATCTCGTGACTGGGGTTGGCGGACGCGTCGAAGGTGATCGGGAAGGTACTGACCAGCGAGGCACCCGGCCGCAAGTAGCCCACCCACGGGCCGTCGTTGCTGAACAGGGCGATGGTGCCGTCGGGGTTGCGAGCACCCACCGCGCTCACAGGCACGACGTTCTCGTCGTCGGGAACGGGACCGCCGTCGTACGGCGCGAACGCCGCGGGGTAGCTGGGCCTGGACGTCGCGTCGTTGCCGGCCGAGACGACAACCGCCGCGCCGTAACGGCCGAGCAGCCGGATCGGCCCGAACAGGAGATGGTCGAACGACGCGTCGCCCGGTTGCTCGTGGTAGTAGCCGAGCGAGAGGGACACCACGTCGACCGGCGTGTAGCCGCCGACCCCGTTGCGGGCCAGGATCTGGCGCAGCGCGAGCCGCTGCAGGCAGGTGAGCAGGTCCGACTCGGCTACCTGGCCGTCGTTGCCGTAGGTGCGGATGTCGTAGATCAGCGCCTCCGGGCAGGCTTGCCGCACCAAGCCGGCGATGAACGTGCCGTGGCCGGAGTCCTGGTCGAGCTCGCCGACGAGCTCGTCGCTGACCCCGAGCAGGTCGCCCTGGGCCGAGACCGGGTCGACCCCGATGTCGAGTCCAAGCACGTCGAGGTCGTGCTCGACGAACCCCTCGCCCAGCCACGGGTGCTCACCGACACCGGTGTCGAGAACCGCGACCACCGGTCGCGGGATCGGGCCGTCGAAGTCGTAGGCGGGCTTGGGTGCGCGGCCGAGCCAGCTGACCGGCTGCCGGCCGCCGGATCCCGGAAGGGTGTACTGCCGGACCCCGTGACCGTCGGTGATCGGGTGGCCGTCGGTGATGGGGTGGCCGTCGGTGATGGGGTGGCCGTCGGTGATCGGGTGGCCCCCGGTGACCGGGTCCGCGATGGCCGGGTGCTCGAGGCCGACGTCTGCATAGCGCGCGGATTCCCGGCCGCCCACCTTGACCCGATAGGCCTGCAGCAGTCGCCACGTGTCGATCGGACGGAACACCGCCTCCTGCGGATTGCTGGGCACGAGTCGCACGCGGCGCACCCAGATGTCGCGGATCTGCGCGCGCTGCTCGTCTGTCAGCTCGGCGTGCTCGAGGACGGCTTCCTCTTCCTCACCCCGCGGGTCCCACTTGAGCGCGAAGCCGGCCTCGCGCGCCACCTCGGCCAGCGCGGTCTCGGTCTCGCCGTGGAAGCCACGCACCAGCAGCGAGTCCGAGACGAACGCGGACGGCTGGACGTCGCCCTGGTCCAGGGTCTGATAGGCGGTGACGGGGTCGAGGATCCGCACGTTGAGGTACCGGCGCGGGTACTCCCGGAGGTAGCGCGGGGTGACCGACAACGGCGGCCGCGTGGTGGCGCTTCGCTTCTGCGGCGCGGGCTGCTGCATGCGATCGACTCTCTGTCGGTGGCCCACCCGTCATCGTCGCGGGCGGGCTGCTCCGGAGGATAGTGACGGGTCCTGCACGTGTCAGGGTTACGGCGATGGATCCGTCCGCCGGAGCCCACCCCCGTGCGGGCTCCGACGGACTCCGGTCTGGGCCGCCCCCTGAACGGGCCGACCGGACGTCCCCGGCATCGCGCCCCCACGACGCCGGCGTGACCACTGGCTCGGTCGCCACTGAGGGTGGGCGACGGGCCCCTGGGAGGTGGTCACGTGGACGAGGAGCGGGTCGTACGCGTGCTGATACGTCCTGGTCCGAGAAAGTTCGGAGAATTTCCGCGCTAGTGGTGGACGTCGTCGGAGACCGGGTCCGGCAGCGCCACCCGGTGGTAGGCCACAGCGGTCAGCAGGTAGCCGATCGCGATCGCTGCGACGACCGCGTAGGACTTCCCGTCCGCCGGCAGCACCACGGCCGCGACGGCAGCGGCGGCGACGAAGGCGACGTTGAAGATCACGTCGTACAAGGAGAAGACGCGGCCGCGATAGGCGTCGTCGACGTTCATCTGCACCAGCGTGTCCACGCAGATCTTGATGCCCTGCGACGCGAGGCCGAGGAAGAACGCAGCGACGAGCAGGGCCGGCTCCGTGAACAGTGCGCCGGGGAAGAGCTGGGTCACCGCGGCGGTGACGAGCAGCGTGAGCACCCAGGTCCGCTGCCCGACGAGGTCGGTGGCGACGGGGGTCACCAGGGCGGCGGCGACGAAGCCGACGCCGCTGACCAGCACCGCCACCGACAACCCCGTGAACGCGGCGTTCGACTCGCTCGCAGTGTGGAAGTAGCTCCGGTACAGCAGGATCAGCGACACGCTGAACACCCCGTAGAAGAAGCGGTGTGCCCCGATCGTCGCCAGGCCGTACGCCGCCGGGCGGCGCTGCCCGAGATGGCGGAGGCCGTCGACGAGACCGGCCGCGACGTGGCGCGCGGCCTCGCGCACCGCCGGCCGGTCCGGGTCGTAGTCGGGGCCGAGCGAGTCGCGCGGGATGCGCAGCGCGAGCAGCCCGGCGACGCCGTACAGCACCGCCGCGGTCAGCAGCACCCCGACGTCCGCGTTGAACTGGTTCGGCTCGACCACCGTGCCGAGTGCGGCGACGAAGCCGGTGCGCACCACCGACCCGAGACCGAGACCGACCAGGAAGGACAACGTGCCCGCCGTCGGAGTGACGGCGTTGGCGGTCACCAGGTCCTCCGGCACCACCACGTGCGGGAGCGCCGCGGACAGCCCGGCGAGCAGGAAGCGGTTCACCGACAGGCAGACCAGGATCAGCCCGAACAGCAGCGGACCGCGCAGGTCGAGGTGCACCGCGATCGCTAGCAGCCCGACAAGGGCGACGCGCACGAAGTTGGACCAGGCGAGCACCTGCCGGCGCGACCACCGGTCCAGCAGTACCCCGACGAACGGCCCCAGCACGCTGAACGGCAGCAGCACCACCGCCAGCGCCGCGGCGATCGCCGCGGGCGATGGCTGCTGCTCCGGGGAGAAGATGACGTACGCGGCCAGCGCGACTTGGAACACCCCGTCGGTGAGCTGGCTGGCCACCCGCACCGCGAAGAGCTTGCGGAAACCTTGCCCACGCAAAAGGTGGGTCAGGTGGCGGGCCGCGTCCATACCGTGCATGCTTTCACCGTTCGCTCGCCGACCCGGACGGGGCTCGGGCCATCAGAGGGCGTCTGGGGGACGACCAGTGGGACACGCGGTACCAGCCATTCCGGACTCGCTCCGCGAGAACCTCGCCTACGGGTTGGGAGCGGCCGAGGCCGAACGGTGGCTGGCGGAGGCGGTCGACCGGGCCGAGCAGCTCTTCGACGTCTGGGACCTCGAGCCCGTGCAGGTGCTGGCCGGCGGCTCCGAGTCGCTGTGCGTGAAGTGCACCGGCGCCGACGGCGACACCGTCCTCAAGCTGCCCGCCAGCGTCCCCGGCGGCGCCGACGAGATCGCCGCGCTCCGCGCCTGGGACGGCAACGGCGCCCCGCGGGTGCTGCGCACCGAGCCGGAGCACAGCGCGATGCTGTTGCCGTTCCTCGGCTGGGTGGGCGAGGGTGACTACACGTTGCCCGAGGTGCTCGAGCTCGCCGACCGCCTGCACGGCGGTGAGCCGGAGGGCTACGACTTCCCGTCGCTGGAGGCGAACCTCGACCGTCGCGTCGAGTGGGCCCGCGACCGGTTCGCCGAGGTCGACGACGAGGAGGCACTCGCCGACGTCGCCCGGGCCGAGAAGATCCTCGACGAGATCGTCGGCGTGCTCTCCGACCGCGACCCGGTGCTGCTGCACGGCGACCTGCAGCCCAAGAACTTCATCGTCTCCGACGCCGGCCTCGCCGTCGTCGACCCGCTCCCCGCTGTCGGTCCGGCGCTCTTCGACCTCGCGCTCTACGTCGTGAAGTGCGTGCACGACCATGCGCTGACGACCTGCCAGGACGAAGTGCTCGACCTCCGCCCCGACCTCGACGCCGACCTCCTCCGGCGGTGGTGCTGGGCGCTCGCGGTCCTGGAGAGCCGCCCGTACCTCGGCGACCTGAACGCCCGGCGGGTGGAGTACATCCGCCAGTTCCGCGACGCGCTGTAGCGCCTGGCCGCGCTGGCTCCCGCTCCCCACGAGATATGGACGCTCTGCGCGCGGCATTTCCCCTGTTGAGCGTCGATAACCCCGCGTTACAGCTCGGGCCGCGCCCCGGCCCAGCCCCCGAAACAAGACATCCGCGCGTGCTCTCAGGAAGCACGCGCGGATGCCCGCGTGGGTGGGGCTGAGGTCAGCGCTCGATCTCGCCCCTGATGAACTGCTCCAGGCGCTCGCGGCCCTGGTCGTCGGGCATCTGGATCGGCGGGGACTTCATCAGGTACGTCGAGGCCGCGTGGATCGGGCCGCCGATGCCGCGGTCCTTGGCGATCTTGGCGGCGCGGATGGCGTCGATGATGATGCCGGCGCTGTTGGGGGAGTCCCAGACCTCGAGCTTGTACTCCAGGTTCAGCGGGACGTCACCGAACGCGCGGCCCTCGAGGCGGACGTAGGCCCACTTGCGGTCGTCGAGCCAGGCGACGT
>NZ_CAMPGZ010000075.1 GCF_946885725.1 uncultured Nocardioides sp. | reverse complement strand
GCCGCCGCCTCCGTCCCACGCGCAGGCAGCCTGGGCGGCGCCGTCGGGGTTCGGCGCGCGGGCGTACCCGGCGTTCCCGCACCCCGAGCCGACGCCGTACCACCAGATGCTGCGCACCTGGACCTACCGCTGGTGGCGGCCGGTCGTCGGCCTGCTGGTGCTGGGGGCGGGCTTCCTCGTCGTGCAGGTGCTGGTCGCGGCCGCGATCGTGGTCCTGGCCGTGGCGTCCCCCGGCGACGTCCTGGAGAACCTCTCCACGCTGGCCGACCTCGACGACGTCGGACCGGCCTTCCTGCTGCTGCTGAACCTCTCGCTGGGCGCGATGATCCTGGTCTCGTGGGCGGCGATCCGCATCGCGCACCGGATGCGCCCGCGCTGGCTCGCCTCGGTCGCCCCCAAGATGCGCTGGGGCTTCTTCTTCGCCTGCGTCGGCGTCTCGGTGATCGCGCTGGCCGCCCAGCTCGGCGTGAGCATGGTCGTGCCGGCCGGCGGCGACGCGTCGCTGAGCCCCGAGCTCAACGACTTCACCGGGCGCACGGTCGGCCTCGCGATCATCGTGCTGTTCACGACGCCGTTCCAGGCGGCGGGGGAGGAGTACCTCTTCCGCGGCTACCTGCTGCAGGTCGCCGGGTCGATGCTGAAGTTCAACAAGAGCCGTGCCGCCGAGCTCGTCTCGAAGTGGGGCGCGATCCTGCTCACGTCGCTGCTGTTCGCGGCCGCCCACGGCGCGCAGAACTTCCCGCTCTTCTTCGACCGGTTCGCGTTCGGGTTCATCGCCGGCTGGTTGATCATCCGCACCGGCGGTCTCGAGGCCGGCATCGCGATGCACATCCTCAACAACTTCTTCGCGCTCGGTGCGGCGCTGCTGTTCGGCGACATCGGGTCGAGCCTCAGCGTGTCCGAGGCGTCGTGGTGGAACATCCCGATCACGGTGACGCAGGCGGGTGTGTACGCCGGTCTGGTCGTGCTGCTCGCCGTACGCATGAACGTGCAGACGCGCACCCGGCCACCCGCCGAACCGCCCTCGACGTCGAGCTCGTCGGCCGCCAGGCCGGTGCCCGCGTGAGCCTGCTCACGGACACCCGGTGAGGGGCCTGCCCGTTTTGGTCCGCACACACCGCTCCGTGTATTGTCAGGCGCGCTTCGCAAGGAGCGATCCCATGGGGTATGGGGTAATTGGCAGCCCGACTGGTTCTGGTCCAGTTAGTCTAGGTTCGAGTCCTAGTACCCCAGCGATTTGGTCGGATCTCCCGCAACCGCTAGAGTTTCGTCCGCTTCGGGCCCCCGTTGTGTAGTGGCCTAGCACGCCGCCCTCTCAAGGCGGTAGCGCCGGTTCGAATCCGGTCGGGGGTACATCCGACAGGCCCCAGTCTCCTCGAGACTGGGGCCTGTCCTCGTCTTCAGACCGTGTGCTTCCACCCTCCGGCGGTCGTGTCCGATTCCCGCCAGAAACTGTCGGCGCCATGGGTGAGGATGGCTGGCATGGACATCGAGGACACCGAGGCCTGCTATCGGGCGGTGAAGAGCCGCGACCGCCGGTTCGACGGTGTCTTCTACACCGCCGTCACCTCCACCGGGATCTACTGCCGGCCGTCCTGCCCGGCGATCACTCCGCAGCGCCGCAACGTGCGCTTCTACCGCACCGCCGCGGCCGCCCAGGCCGCCGGCTTCCGGGCCTGCAAGCGCTGCCTGCCCGACGCGACGCCGGGCTCGCCGGACTGGGACGTCGCCGCCGACGTCGCCGGCCGCGCGATGCGGCTGATCTCCGACGGCGTCGTCGAGCGCGAGGGCGTCGAAGGGCTGGCCCGCCGGGTCGGCTACACCACGCGGCACCTCGGCCGCGTCCTCACCGCGGAGCTCGGCGCCGGCCCGCTGGCGCTCGCCCGGGCCCGGCGCGCCCAGACCGCGCGCGTGCTCGTCGAGACCACGGCGATGCCGTTCGCCGACGTCGCGTTCGCCGCGGGGTTCGCGAGCGTGCGGCAGTTCAACGACACGGTCCGCGAGGTGTACGCCGCGACGCCGACCGAGCTGCGCGCCCGCCCCCGGTCGCGCCGTGATGCGGCAGCGAGCAGCGGGGAGCTCGAGCTCCGCCTCGCGGTGCGCGCGCCCTACGCGGCCCGGGAGATGCTCGCGTTCCTGGCCGCGCACGGGGTGCCGGGCGTGGAGTCGTGGGGCCCGAACTGGTACGCCCGCACCCTGCGTCTGCCGCACGGTCCCGGCCGGGTCGTGCTCGAGCTCGACGACGGCGTGGCCGACCGCGGCCACGTCCGGTGTCGGCTGCAGGTCGACGACCTGCGCGACGTCGCCGCCGCGGTCGAGCGCTGCCGCCGGCTCGTCGACGCCGACGCCGACCCGCTCACCGTCGAGGACGCGCTGTCCGGCGATCCGCTCCTGGCCCGTCTCGTGCGCGCCCGCCCCGGGCTGCGCGTGCCGGGGCACGTCGACGGCGACGAGGTCGCGATCCGCACGGTGATCGGCCAGCAGGTCTCGGTGGCCGCCGCGACCACGGTGACCCGGCGGCTGGTCGAGCAGCTCGGCGAGCCGTACGGCGAGAGCGGCGAGCGGTTGTTCCCCACCGCCGAGGCCGTCGCCGGGCATGACCCCGAGTCGCTGCCGATGCCGCGCTCCCGCGGGCACGCGCTCGTCGGCCTGTGCCGGGCGCTCGCTGACGACGCCGTACCCCTCGACCGGAGTCTCGACCGCGCCGAGGTACGGGCCCGGCTGCTCGCGCTACCCGGCATCGGGCCGTGGACGGCCGACTACATCGCGCTCCGCGCACTCGGCCACCCCGACGTGTTCCTGCCGACCGACGTCGGCGTGCGCAACGCGCTGGCCGGCCTTGGTGTCGACAGTGCGGAGCAGACCCACCTGGTCGAACGTTCCGCCGCCTGGGCGCCCTGGCGCTCCTACGCCTTGCTCCACCTGTGGTCGTCGCTCGAGGTGCTGAGTCCCGACCGCGTCCTACCCTTGGCCACGAAGGAGACCTGACATGTGGACCACCCTCGACACCCCCGCCGGCCCGATGCGCGTCGTCGCGCACCGCTACGCGTTGACCGACGTGGAGTTCACCGGCCCGCCGCCGGCGGCGGCGTCGCCGCGCACCTCGTCGGTCGTGGCCGCCGAGCGCTCCGAGGGGCGTCCGGTCGGCGACCGCGCCGACGACGACCCGTTGCTGCGCGACGCGGTCGCCCAGCTCGAGGCCTACTTCGCTCGCGACCTCAAGGAGTTCGACCTCCCGATCGATCCCGTCGGCACGCCGTTCCAGCAGCGGGTGTGGGAGCAGCTGCGGCTGATCGGCTACGGCGAGACCACGTCGTACGGCGAGATCGCCCGCCGGATGGGCATGACGCCCGCGGCCTCGCGGGCGGTCGGCCTGGCCAACGGGCGCAACCCGATCGCGATCATCGTGCCGTGCCACCGAGTGCTGGGTGCGGGCGGCAAGCTCGTCGGCTACGCGGGTGGGCTGGACCGCAAGCAGCTGCTGCTCGAGCTCGAGCAGGAGGCGCTCTTCTAGCGAGCGGGCGTACGACCTCGACATCGGTGAGCAGCACCGTCCAAGGTTGGTGAGTGGAACCATCCGATGAGCGCCTGGTCGTCGGTCTCGGCGACTCGGTCACGGCCGGGGACGGTCTGCGCGGACCGGACGAGACCGTCACCGCGCGCCTGGCCGAACGGCTGGACGCGTCCTGGGTCGTGCGTGCCCGCTCGGGCCTGACCTCGCGCGGGATCGCCCGCCTACTCGAACGTCAGGTCGCGGCCGGCGACGTGGCCGCCGCCGACGTGGTCGTGGTGTCGGTCGGGGTCAACGACCTGCTCCGGCTCAAGCCCCTGGTGCTGTGGCGGCGTGACCTCAGCGTTCTGCTCAACCGGGTCACCTCGCTCACGTCCGGGCGGGTGGTGCTGCTCGGCATGCCGCCGGTGCGCGCGTTCCCGCGGCTGCCGCGAGCGGTCGCGGTCCCGCTCGGTGCCAGGGCAGCGCGGATGGACCGGGTCGGCGTGGACGTGGCCCGCCGGTACGGCGTGCTGCACCTGCCGCTCCCGGCCACGTTGCTCGAGCCCGCGGGGGCCTTCGCCGACGACGGGTTCCATCCCTCGGCGCAGTCGCACGACGTGCTCGCACGGCTCATCGCCGAGCTGTTGTCCTCGACGTGGGCCCGCTGACCGCCGGCCGAGGCCGCTACTCGCTCGCGCGGCGCAGCGACTCCGACAGCCGCTCCGCGGCGGCGAGCACGGCCGGGGCGTGCATGCGCCCCGGCTGACGGGAGAGCCGCTCCAGCGGGCCGGATACCGACACGGCGGCGATGATCTTGCCGCTGGGGGAGCGCACCGGCGCCGACACCGACGCGACGCCCTGCTCGCGCTCGCCGACCGACTGCGCCCAGCCGCGGCGACGGATGCCGGACAGCGCGGTGGCCGAGAACGCGGCATTCTGCAGGCCGCGGTGCATGCGCTCGGGGTCCTCCCAGGCGAGCAGCACCTGCGCCGCGGAGCCCGCGCGCATGGTGAGCTGCGAGCCGACGGGGATGGTGTCGCGCAGACCCGAGGGCCGTTCAGCGGCCGCGACGCAGACGCGGTAGTCGCCCTGGCGGCGCCACAGCTGTGCGGACTCGCCGGTGATGTCCCGCAGCCGCGCGAGCACCGGACCGGCGGCTGCGAGGAGGCGGTCCTCGCCGGCGGCCGCGGACAGCTCCGCGAGACGCGGGCCGAGGATGAACCGGCCCTGCATGTCGCGGGCCACGAGACGGTGGTGCTCCAGCGCGACGGCCAGGCGGTGAGCCGTCGGGCGGGCCAGGCCGGTGCCTGCGACGAGGCCGGCCAGGGTGGCCGGTCCTGACTCCAGGGCCGACAGAACGAGGGCGGCCTTGTCGAGGACGCCGACTCCGCTAGAGTTGTCCATATAATGATCATGCCGTCTCGACATCTGGATCGCAAGTCCGGTTCGGTGTCACGATGGGAGCCGGATGGACCTGTTGTCATCGAAGGTCCTGCAAGTCCGAACCGCAAGTCACCGAACGGAGCGCAGTGATGGGTAGGACCCTGTCGGAGAAGGTGTGGGACGAGCACGTCGTCCGGACGGCGGAGGGCGAGCCCGACCTGCTCTACGTCGACCTCCACCTCCTCCACGAGGTCACTTCGCCGCAGGCGTTCGAGGGTCTGCGCCTGGCCGGCCGCAAGGTGCGCCGGCCCGATCTCACGCTGGCCACCGAGGACCACAACGTCCCGACGCTCGACTTCGACAAGCCGATCGCCGACCCGGTGTCGCGCACGCAGGTCGAGACGCTGCGCAAGAACGCCGCGGAGTTCGGCGTACGTCTGCACCCGTTGGGTGACATCGAGCAGGGCATCGTGCACGTCGTCGGGCCGCAGCTCGGGCTCACGCAGCCCGGCATGACGATCGTGTGCGGCGACTCGCACACGTCCACGCACGGTGCGTTCGGCGCGATCGCGTTCGGCATCGGTACCTCGGAGGTCGAGCACGTGCTCGCCACGCAGACGCTGCCGCAGTCGCGACCGAAGACCATGGCCGTGACGGTGAACGGGTCGCTGCCGGCCGGAGTGACCGCGAAGGACCTGGTGCTGACGTTGATCGCGCACACCGGCACGGGCGGCGGTCAGGGCTACATCGTGGAATACCGCGGCGAGGCCATCGAGGAGCTCTCGATGGAGGCGCGCATGACGATCTGCAACATGTCGATCGAGTGGGGCGCCAAGGCCGGCATGATCGCGCCGGACCAGACGACGTTCGACTACATCGAGGGTCGTCCCGAGGCACCGAAGGGCGCGGACTGGGAAGCCGCCGTCGAGCACTGGAAGTCGCTGCGCACCGACGACGACGCGACCTTCGACAAGGAGATCGTGCTCGACGCGTCGACGATGACGCCGTTCGTCACCTGGGGCACCAACCCGGGTCAGGGCGTCCCGCTGGGGTCGGCCGTGCCGTCGCCGTCGGACTTCGAGGATGAGGGCGACAAGATCGCGGCCGAGAAGGCCTTGGAGTACATGGGTCTCGAGGCCGGTACGCCGATGCGCGAGATCAACGTGGACACGGTCTTCGTCGGGTCGTGCACCAATGGCCGCATCGAGGACCTGCGTGCCGCGGCCGAGGTGATCCGTGGCCGGCACGTCGCCGACGGCACCCGTCTGCTGGTCGTTCCGGGTTCGGTGCGCGTGCGGCTGCAGGCCGAGGAGGAGGGCCTCGACGTGATCTTCAAGGAGGCCGGCGGTGAGTGGCGTGGCGCGGGATGCTCGATGTGCCTGGGCATGAACCCCGACCAGCTCGCGCCGCAGGAGCGCAGCGCGTCGACGTCCAACCGCAACTTCGAGGGCCGGCAGGGCAAGGGCGGTCGTACGCATCTCGTGTCGCCGCTCGTCGCCGCCGCCACTGCTGTGACGGGCACGCTCGCCTCGCCCGACGACCTGCCGCCGCTGGCCTGATCCCGCGACCGACGTACCCGAGGAGCAACGCACATCATGGAGAAGTTCACCCGCCACGTCGGCACGGGCCTGCCGCTGCGACGCAGCAACGTCGACACCGACCAGATCATCCCGGCGGTGTACCTCAAGCGCGTCACGCGCACCGGCTTCGAGGACGGGCTGTTCGGCGCCTGGCGCAACGACCCGGAGTTCGTGCTGAACCGCCCCGAATACCAAGGTGTCTCGGTGCTCGTCGCCGGGCCCGACTTCGGCACGGGTTCGTCGCGCGAGCACGCCGTGTGGGCGTTGATGGACTACGGCTTCAAGGTCGTGATCTCGAGCCGGTTCGCCGACATCTTCCGCGGCAACTCCGGCAAGGCCGGGCTGCTCGCGGCCCAGGTGACGCAGGACGTTGTCGAGCAGCTGTGGAAGCTGATCGAGACCGACCCGACGACCGAGATCGTCGTGGATCTGCAGGAGCGCACGATCCAGGCGGACGCGCTGACGGCGCCGTTCCAGATCGACGACTACACGCGCTGGCGCCTGCTCGAGGGGCTCGACGACATCGGTATCACCTTGTCCCGCGAGGCCGACATCGCGGCCTTCGAGGCGACGCGTCCGAGGTGGAAGCCGGCCACGTTGTGACGTCGTACTGACGTCCTACCCCCTCTGAAGGGGTCGAAAGGGCAAGTTTTCCTCGACACACAAGGGAAAACGCGGGTTTGGTCGTTGTTCCCTGCCCTTGTAGTGCTTAGCGTTCCCGTTAGACGTCGAGCATGGGGCTCGACCCCCCACGTTCACGAAAGGGAAGCAAGTGAACAAGAGTCAGCTGATCGACACCCTCGCCGCGCGTTTCGAGGGCAACCGCAAGCAGGCCGCCCACGCGCTGGAGTCGGTCATCGACACCATCACGCGGGAGGTCGCGAAGGGCGAGAAGGTCGCCATCACGGGCTTCGGCTCCTTCGAGAAGCGCGTCCGTGACGCGCGCTGGGTGCGCAACCCGCGCACGGGCGAGCGCATCAAGGCCAAGAAGACCGCGATCCCGAAGTTCTCGGCGGGCGCCGACCTGAAGGCCGTCGTCTCCGGCGCCAAGAAGCTGCCGAAGCTCACGCTCACGTCCGCGACGGGTGGGGCCAAGAAGGCCGCCTCGGCGTCGAAGTCCACCACCGCCAAGAAGTCGGCGCCTGCGAAGAAGGCCACCACGGCGAAGAAGGCGCCGGCCAAGAAGACCGCGGCGAAGAAGACCACCGCCGCCAAGTCCACGGCCAAGAAGGCGTCGCCGGCGAAGAAGACCACCGCCAAGAAGGCGCCGGCCAAGAAGAGCACGGCGAAGAAGACCGCGAAGAAGTCCTGAGCTTCTAGCTCTCACAGCGACGACGGGCCGTCCCTTTCGGGGCGGCCCGTCGTCGTGTCTGCGCTCTTGCTCACGCGAGGGTGAGTATCTGGACGCGCGTGATGGTGCCCATGTCGTCGCGCTCGATCCGCACCCGCTGGCCGGGGCGGAGCATCCGCAGCCCGGTGCCTCGCAGGGCCTCGCCTGTGAACGGGAGCTCGAGCCCGTCATCGAGCAGCACATCGCCGTCGCCGGTCTCGTGGTCGAAGCGGGACACCGTGGCCTGCATGGGCCCGAGCGTAGCCGCCTTCGTCGCCGGCTTGTCGACGCCGTTGTCCACAGAACACCCCACGCGTTCCTGGCGGATCCCACGTGAAGTTTCGGCCCGGTCGCGCCGGTTTCCCAGCAGACGGTGGTATCCCGACAGGCGCCCTCAGAACAGCTCGGCCGTCAACGACGACGTGCGCGGGCCGATGCCGAGGCGGAGGGCGGCGGCGAGGTCGCGCGGGGTGTCCACGTCGCGCCGGACGCTGTCGATGCCGTCCAGCTCGATCTCCACGGCGCCGTGGTCGAGGTGGACGTCGCGCGAGCCGGGGCCGAAGCCGGGGCGGAAGTCGGCGCGTCCGGCGGCGGAGAGCAAGGTCGTGCCGACCCGGTCGGCGTCGGCGACGAAGGCGAGCTCGTGGGGGAGCGTGGCCGTGAGCGCGCGGTCGAGCTCCGCGGGGCGCAACGCCGGCAGGTCCGCGCACACGGCCGCCGGGCGCACGCCCGGAGCCCGCCGTACCAGCTCGGCGACGGCCTGCACCAGCGACGCGTTGAGGTCGTCGGTGGTCGCGTCGGGCACGACCTCGGCCCCGAGGTCCTTCAGCTCGCGGGCCAGCAGGTAGTCGTCGGTGACGGCGAGTACGACGGAGACGGACGGCGTCGCGAGGGCTGCGGCGACCGTGTCGGCGGCGAACGCGGCGGCGAGGCGCTGCCGGACGGGGTCGCCCAGCCCGCCGAGCCGGGACTTCGCGGACCTCGGTGGCTTGACGGGGACGACCAGACCGAAGGACACGACCCGATCCTTCCAGGCGAGCGGGGTGCGCGCGTGGGGCGTCCCGGCGAGTAATCTCGGCGGCACGATCAGCCCCGGTACGACGTCAGCAGGAAGCAGGGTCCGCGTGTCCTATCCCCGCAAGCTCCAGGAGCCACGCGGTCTCGCGTTCGGCGTCTTCGTCGCCATACTCGAGCCGCTCCTGCGGGTGCTGACCAGGCGGCGCTGGATCGACGGCACCAAGATCCCCGCCAAGGGTGGCTGCGTGGTCGCGAGCAACCACATCTCGCACGTCGACCCGTTCACGTTCGCGCACTTCATCTACGGCAACGGCCGGGTGGTGCGGTTCCTGGCCAAGGCGGAGGTCTTCGACATCCCGCTCGTCGGCAAGCTGATCCGGGCGGCGGGGCAGATCCCGGTCTACCGGCTCACCACCGACGCCTCGCGGGCATTCAACGCCGCGGTCAAGGCGGTGCAGGAGGGGAAGTGCGTCGTCGTGTACCCCGAGGGCACGATCACCCGCGACCCCGGCCTGTGGCCGATGACCGGCAAGACCGGAGCGGCCCGGATCGCGCTGACCGCGGGTGTCGACGTGATCCCGGTCGCCCAGTGGGGGCCGCAGGACATCCTGGCGCCGTACGCCAAGAAGCCGCGGCTGTTCCCCCGCAAGACCATCACCGTGAAGGCCGGCGACCCGGTGAACCTCGACGACCTGCGCGGCAAGAAGCTCACCCCCGACGTGCTGCGCGAGGCGACCAACCGGATCCTCGACGCGATCACGCACGAGCTCGAGGACATCCGCGGCGAGAAGGCGCCGGCCGAGCGGTTCGATCCGCGCACCCGCGGCGTCAAGGAGATCGGGAACCCCAACGAACTCGCGAGGCGCCGTGCGCGCCGGGACGGAGAGCGCTGATGACCAAGGTGGCCGTGATGGGCTCGGGCTCGTGGGGCACCGCGTTCTCCATCGTGCTGGCCGACGCCGGCAACGAGGTCATGCTCTGGGCGAGGCGCGAGGACCTCTGTTCGACGATCAACGACAAGCACGAGAACACCGACTACATGCCGGGCATCGAGCTGCCCGAGAGCATCCGCGCCACGCACGACCCCGCCGAGGCGCTGAGCGGCGCTGAGGCGGTGTTCTTCGTCGTGCCGTCGCAGACGTTTCGCGAGAACCTCCGCGCCTGGGTCGACCTGATCCCGCCCGACGCGCTGCTGGTGTCGCTGATGAAAGGCGTCGAGCTCGGTTCGCTCAAGCGGATGAGCGAGGTGATCATCGAGGAGACCGGCGCCGACCCGTCACGCGTCGGTGTCGTCAGCGGGCCCAACCTCGCCAAGGAGATCGCCATGCGCGAGCCTGCGGCGAGCGTGGTCGCCTGCCCCGACGAGCACAACGCCACGCGGCTGCGGGGGATCTGCCACTCCTCGACGTTCCGGCCGTACTCCAGCACCGACGTGATCGGGTGCGAGCTCGGCGGCGCGTACAAGAACGTCATCGGTCTCGCTGTCGGTATGGCGGTCGGGCTCGGCTTCGGCGACAACACGACCGCCTCGGTGATCACACGCGGCCTCGCCGAGACCGCCCGCCTCTCCGAGAAGCTCGGCGCCGACCCGATGACGCTGATGGGCCTCGCCGGACTCGGTGACCTGGTGGCGACGTGCTCGTCGCCGTTGTCGCGCAACCGGACGTTCGGCGAGAAGCTCGGGCAGGGCATGACCACCGAGGAGATCACCGCCTCGACCCGGCAGGTCGCCGAGGGCGTGAAGTCGTGCTCGTCGCTGCTCGAGCTCGCCCGCAGCGTCAACGTCTACGCGCCGATCGTCGAGGCCGTCCACGCCGTCGTCGAGGGCGAGATGACCGCCGCCGAGATGCTGACCGCGCTGATCAGCCGCGAGGCCAAGCACGAGCGGGACTGACCCGCTCCTGCTCGTCGCAGCACCCCACCGATTGGTCACAAACGACAGGATTTCGCGTCGGATTCTTGCGGTTGGGGACCAAACCGCAGGGGCTCAGGCGGTCAGGTCGTCCAGCGCCGCGGCGAGGTCGTCCCACAGGTCGTCGACGTCCTCGATGCCGACCGACATCCGCACCAAGCCGTCCGGGATCGTCGCGGGCTCGGACTTCCAGCGACGCCGCCGCTCGAACGTCGACTCGACGCTGCCGAGACTCGTGGCGTGCACCCACAGCGTGGTCTTGTGCGTCAGCAGGTCGGCCGCGATCGCGCCGCCGGCCAGCACGATCGAGATGATCGCGCCGAAGCCGGGGTAGCGCACCTCGCCGATCGCCGGGTGCTGCTCGAGCCGGCGCACCAGCTCCTTGGCGTTGGCCTGCGCGCGCTCGAGCCGGACGTGCAGCGTCCGCAGGCCCCGCAGCGCCAGCCACGCCTCGAGCGTCCCGGGCGTCGCGCCGATCATGTCGCGACGGTTCTTGAGTACGCCGTACAGCTCGTCGTCGCGGGTGACCACCGCACCGAGCAGCGCGTCGCTGTGGCCGGAGATGAACTTCGTCGCCGAGTGCAGCACCACGTCGGCGTCGAGCGAGAGCGGCTGCTGCAGCAGGGGAGTGGCGAACGTGTTGTCGACCACGACGTACGCCCCCGCCTCGTGCGCGGCCGCCACGATCGCGGGGATGTCGGCGACCTCCAGGGCCGGGTTGGTCGGCGACTCGATCCACACCAGCGCGGCGTCGGCGCAGGCCTTGACCACGGACTCGGTGTCGGTGACGTCGACGAGATCGGCGGTGATCCGGCCGCGCGCCTCGAGGTCGGCGAGCTGCATCACGCTGCCGTTGTAGGCGTGCCGCGGCGCGACGACCTTGGCCCCGGCGCCGACGAGGTCGAGCAGCGTGGACACCGCGGCCAGGCCCGAGGCGAACGCCAGCGCGCGACCACCCTCGAGCGCGCCGAGCGCGTCCTCGAACGCCGTCCAGGTCGGGTTGCCGTAGCGGCCGTACTCGGTGTCACCGCCCGCGACGTACGTCGACGCCATCGTGATCGGCGCGTTCAGGGGACTGTCCGGCTCGTGCGCGGGTCGCCCGGCGGTGACGGCGAGCGTGCCGGGGCGGAGCGGCGGCGGGACGGGCTTCTCGGACGCGGACATGCCTCCACCCTACGAGCGGCGCGAGCACGCCCAGGTAGGGTCGCCAACCATGGACGAGCACCCCCCGACCACCCGGAAGCCTCGCGTCGCGGTGGTCTTCGGCGGCCGTTCCGAGGAGCACGCGGTGTCCTGCGCCACGGCAGGCAGCGTGCTCAACGCGATCGACCCCGAGCGGTACGACGTCGTCCCGGTCGGCATCACGCACGAGGGCCGCTGGGTGCTGGAGTCCTCCGACCCCGAGCGCCTCGCGATCACCTCCGCCGACAAGCTGCCCGAGGTCGACGCCTCGCGCGCGACGGTCGCGCTGGCCAGCGCCGAGCGGTCCAGCGAGCTGGTCGTGCACGAGCCGGCCTCCGTGCCGCGCACGCTCGGCGAGGTCGACGTGGTCTTCCCGCTGCTGCACGGCCCGTGGGGCGAGGACGGCACCATCCAGGGCCTGCTGGAGATGGCCGGGGTGCGGTACGTCGGCGCCGGCGTGCTCGCCTCCGCGGTCGGCATGGACAAGCACTACATGAAGATCGTCTTCCAGGCGCAGGGGCTGCCGGTGCTGCCGTACGCCGTGATCACCCGGCGTGACTGGGAGCGCGACCGCGGCGCATGCCACGAGTCCGTCGACGCGCTCGGCTACCCGGTGTTCGTCAAGCCCTGCCGCGGCGGGTCGAGCATCGGGATCAGCAAGGTGCACGACGCGAGCGAGCTCGACGAGGCCGTCGAGGAGGCGCAGCGGCACGACCCCAAGGTGCTCGTCGAGGTCGCCGCCGAGGGCGCCCGCGAGATCGAGTGCGGCGTGATCGAGGGGTTCGGCACCAACCCGCCCGACACCAGCGTGGTCGCCGAGATCACCATCGGCGGCGAGCACGAGTTCTACGACTTCGCGGCCAAGTACCTCCCCGAGGAGCACACCCGCCTCGACGTCCCCGCCGACGTCACGGAGGCGATCTCGGACAAGGTGCGCGGCCTGTCCGCGCGGGCGTTCGAGGCGCTCTCGTGCGAGGGCCTCGCGCGCGTGGACTTCTTCCTGCTGCCCGACGAGCGCGTGGTGATCAACGAGATCAACACGATGCCGGGCTTCACGCCGTCGTCGATGTTCCCGCGGATGTGGGCCGCGACGGGGCTGGACTACCCGGGGCTCGTCGACCGGCTGATCCAGCTGGCGCTGCACCGCGGCACCGGACTGCGCTGACCCCGCGCCCGCCTCACCGCGTCTCGGCGGTCGTGCATGTCTCGTTGCCGGCCCTGTCGGTGGCGCACACCTCGATCTCGCCGACGTCCCCGGGGACCTCCGCGGTGAACAGGTTCTCGCCGTACCAGGCCAGGGTCCGCTCGCCGTCGCCCCACCGTGCGGAGACGTTCCGCCAGTCGTGGGGAAGATTCGGGGTGCGGTTGTCGTGCACGCGTGCGACGACCTCGCGGCCGACGAGCCGCGCTGCGACGACCGGCGGTGCCGTGTCGCGGGGGAGCGCCCTGGTCGCGAGGTAGACCCGCTCGTCCTCGGAGGTCGGTACCTCCCCCTGGCTCTCCACCACGTCGACGCGTCCGTCACCGTTCAGGTCGGCCACCGCCATGCCGAGCGTGCCCTCGCTCGGCTCCGCGTCGAAGACCTCGTCCGCGACGGTCAGGTGGCCGGAGCCGTCGTTGACGAGGAGCCGGTCGGCGCCGTCCAGCGAACCCACCAGGAAGTCGGCGTCACCGTCGGACTCGGCGTCGAGGGCGACGACGCTGTTGTCGTCCCAGCCGTCGTTCTGGTCCGGCGGCCACCAGGTGTCCGTCACGTCCTTGAAGCGCCCGCCGGTGTTGCGGAACACGTGCTCCGGATAGCCGTACGACGCCATGTCCCCGTCGTTGATCGTGACCAGGTCCAGCCGTCCGTCGGCGTCGAGGTCGACCGGGGTGAACTCGTAGTTGTTGGTCGTCGCGGGCAGCCGCCCGTCGGTGACGTCCGCGAACCGACCGTGGCCGTCGTTCTCGAACAGCAGGCTTGTCTCGCACATCTTGCAGGACACCGCGACGTCGAGGTCCCAGTCGTTGTCGACGTCGACGAGCTCGAGCTCCCAGCTGAACCGCACCAGGGTCTCCGGCATCCGTCGCGCGGTCACGTCGGTGAACACTCCGTGACCGTCGTTCAGCCAGAGCCGGGTGCGCCCACCCCGGTTCTTCATGGGACTGCCGGGTCCCCAGTCCGCGAGCACGACGTCGAGGTCCCCGTCCCTGTCGACGTCGCCGATCTCCAGGTCACCGACGCTCATCCGCCGAGACGGCAGGTTGGACGGCGTCACCTCCCGCCAGATCCCGCGCTTCTGCGCGAGGAAGAGCCGGGAGCGCGTCTCGAAAGTCGTCCCCATCAGCACGTCCTGGTGGTCGTCGGCGTTCAGGTCGGCCACCTTCAGGACCCGGGCGTAGGTGCGGACCGGACCGAGCACCCGGGTGGTCCCGTCGGTGAACGTCGCATCGCCGTTGTTGAGGAAGACCCGGCTGCGCACCGCGTCGCCCCGCGCGTCGTAGTCTCCGCCGTTCGCGAACAGCAGGTCGACGTCGCCGTCCCCGTCGATGTCGGCGAGCTCCACCTTGCTGGTCCACTGGCCGGTACTGCCGAGGTTGGTCTCGGTGACGTCGGCCCAGAGGTGCCGAAGCCCGGGCCCACCGGCGGGGAGTGTCGTCACTCGGTCCGCCGACGACCGGTCGGGCCGTTGCGCCGCCCCGACGTTCTCGGTCCCTCCGGTGCATCCTGCGGCGAGGAGAATCGCCGCCGCCCCCGCTACCCATGCCGTCGTCAGTGCGCGCACGGCCGCCGCCCTTCGGTCGACCCCCTCGTCCAGCCTGGTACGGGTTCCGAGACCACACCATGGCGACCTCGGGCCAGTGCTGCGTGACCCGGCCGACTGGTTCAGCCGCAGCGCTCCACGCGCTCGGTGTGCCGCTTCAAGGCGGCCGCCAGGTCGACCATCGTCGCGGCGGGCGGGAAGTAGTCGGCGGGGATCGCGACCTCGACGCCGGGTTTCCGCCCGATCGTGGTCATGGCGATGTCGGTGGCGCTGCCGGTGATCTGCTCGTCGGGGATGTACCACGCCACCCCGTTGACGATCTGGCACGCGGAGAACCGGTCGAACGACGCCGGCTCGCCGACCCCGCAGCGGAGCACGATGGCCGGGTCGCCCCAGGCGGCGGCCGTCGTCGCCGCGGCGTCCTCCACCTCGCGGCGCTCCTGGTCGGCGACGGTCTCGGGCAGCCCGTCCACCAGGCGCTCACAGGCCGCCGCGTCCGCGCCCGGCTGCGTGGGCTCGACGTCCACGGCTCCCGCCGTACACCCGGAGAGTGTGAGTGCCAGGGAGAGCAGCCCGAGACATGCGACGGCGCCCGCGTTCGTGCGAACGGGGCGCCGTCGAGGCATGCAGAGGTGCTGCGACGAGGTCAGATGTGCACCACGGGGCAGGTGAGCGTGCGGGTGATGCCGGGGATGTTCTGCACCTTGGCGACGACCAGCTTGCCCAGCTCGTCGACGTTGCGCGCCTCGGCGCGGACGATCACGTCGTACGGCCCGGTGACGTCCTCGGCCAGCGTCACACCCTTGACCTCGGCGATCTCGGCGGCGACCTCGGCCGCCTTGCCGACGTCGGTCTGGATCAAGATGTAGGCCTGAACCACCATGCTGGTCTCCTGGGGGTCTCGACGGGGCGGGACGCGTTGCGCGCCCAACCTATCGTGCGGTCCGCCCCTGCCGTAAGCAGGCACGACCCGCATCCGTTTGAATGGCCGCCATGAGCAGCCCGGCCATCACCGCGACCACCACGCTCGCCGACCTGGGGGAGTTCGGGCTGATCGCCGAGCTGTCACGCCGGTTCGCGCAGGGCGACCACGTGCTCATCGGTCCCGGTGACGACGCGGCCGTCGTGGCGGTGCCGACCGGCCGCGTGGTGGTGTCCACGGACGTGCTCGTCGACGGCCGGCACTTCCGCCGCGACTGGGCCGAGGCCGAGGACGTCGGGCACCGCGTCGCGGCCGCCAACCTCTCCGACCTCAACGCGATGGGCGGGGTCGCCACGGCGCTCACCGTCGGTCTCGCCGCGCCGCCCGACCTGCCCGCCGCGTGGGCGCTCGGCCTCGCCGACGGCATCGCCGCGGAGGCGGCGCTCGTCGGCGCGAGCGTCGTCGGCGGAGACCTCACCTCCGCGGACCAGGTCATGGTCGCGGTGACGGTGCTGGGGTACGTCGACGGCGAGCCCGTGCGACGCTCCGGGGCACGGCCCGGCGACGTGCTCGCGCTGGCCGGGCGGCAGGGCTGGGCCGCCGGCGGGCTCGCCGTGCTGGGTCGCGGGTTCCGGTCACCCCGCAAGCTCGTGGACGCCTACCGCCGCCCCGAACCGCCGTACGCCGCGGGGCCGCAGGCGCGGATGGCCGGCGCCACCGCGATGATCGACGTCTCGGACGGCCTGGTCGCGGACGTCGGCCACCTGGCCGCGGCGAGCGGCGTCGCGGTCGACATCACCACCGGCGCCTTCGAGCTCGCTGAACCGCTGCAGGCCGTCGGCGCCGCGCTCGGCGCGGATCCGATGGGCTTCATCCTCGGCGGCGGCGACGACCACGCGCTGGCCGCGACGTTCCCGGCCGGTGCCGCCCTGCCCGAGGGGTGGACGGTGATCGGGACGGTGGCCGAGGGGGAGGGCGTCACGGTCGACGGTGCGGCGTACGAAGGGCCGACTGGTCACACGCATTTCTCCTGACGCGGTCCTGGGCTCGCGAAGCTCCGACGACGTCAGAAGGTTGAGACGTCGGGAGGTTGAGACGTCAGAAGGTTGAGGAGCGTCGGGCCGGACGGAGCCTGCGACGGACGGCCGAGGCATCTCGAAACACAAGGGGGCAAGGACGCGCCGGCTGGGCCGTGCGGAGAGGGCAAGACGCGCCGACTCGGCGGGTGGGGCGACAGCCCCGAGAACGACGAAAGCCGCTCCCGGCGGGGAGCGGCTTCGGCGGTGGCTGCGTCAGGTCAGCAGGTCAGCGGGTGACCTTGCCGGCCTTGAGGCAGCCGGTGCACACGTTGAGACGCTTCGGGGCACCGTTGACAGTCGCGCGGACGCGCTGGATGTTCGGGTTGAAGCGACGCTTCGTGATCTTGCGCGACCACGGCCGGTTGTGGCCGAAGCCCGGGCGCTTGGCGCAGATGTCACAGACGGCAGCCACCGTGAACTCCTGGGGATAGCTAGGGTTTCGTACGACGCAGTGCCCGCGACTCGGCGGGCAACCGCACAAGAGTATCCGATGCCGCTCCGTGGCTCCTAATCGGCGCGAGCGGCGCCCGGCCGCGGGGGCAGCCGGACGCTACCCTGACCGCTCGGATCGAGCAGGGACGCCCCGTAGTGAACCAGCAGCGACCGAGCACGGACGACGAGCGAGCCAGGAGGTGTGTGTTGGCCGGACCCGGCCCCGACACCCTCGCCGTTCTCGACCTGCCCACGATCCGCCGGTTCGCCGAGGTAGCCCTCGAGGCGCTCGCCGCGGCGCGTGAGGAGATCGACGCGCTCAACGTGTACCCGGTGCCCGACGGCGACACCGGCACCAACCTGTTCCTGACGTTCGAGTCCGCCCGCGACGGGCTGCTCGAGGCCGAGCCGGCCGACGACCTGCGGGCCGCGCTGGCCGGGTTCGCCCGCGGCGCGCTGCTCGGGGCGCGCGGCAACTCGGGCGTCATCTTCTCCCAGATCGTCGGCGCCCACTGCAAGCACATGGCCCAGGCCGGGCCCGACGACCGGGCCGCGGTCGTGTTCGCCGAGGGGCTGCAGGCGGCGGCCGAGGCGGCGTACGCCGCGGTGGGGGAGCCGGTCGAGGGCACGATCCTGACCGTCGCGAAGGCGGCCGCCGACGCGGCGACGGCGTCGGCCGTCGACGAGCGGCACCGGCT
>NZ_CAMPGZ010000074.1 GCF_946885725.1 uncultured Nocardioides sp. | reverse complement strand
GTCCCGGCGCCTCCGCCGGTGCGCCCCTCTCGACCGATCCCCGCGTCGACATGGTGTCGTTCACCGGTGGTCTCGAGACCGGTCGACGGATCGCCGAGGCCGCATCCGCGACGGTCAAGAAGGTCGCCCTCGAGCTCGGCGGCAAGAACCCCAACATCGTCTTCGCCGACGCCGACCTCGAGGTCGCGCTCGACTTCGCGCTGACCGCGGTGTTCCTGCACTCCGGCCAGGTGTGCTCGGCCGGCGCGCGGCTGCTGGTCGAGGAGTCCATCCACGACGACTTCGTCGAGGAGCTCGTCGAGCGCGCGGGCCGGATCCGGCTGGGCGGGCCGTTCGACGAGAAGGCCGAGACCGGGCCGCTGACCAGCGCGCAGCACCGCGACAAGGTCGAGGCGTACGTCGACGCGGGCATCGCCGAGGGTGCGTGGCTGCGCTGCGGCGGGGCGCGGCCCGACGAGCCGGAGCTCGCCAACGGCTTCTACTACCTGCCGACGGTGCTCGACCGCTGCACGAGCGACATGAGCGTCACGCAGACCGAGTCGTTCGGACCGGTCCTGACCGTCGAGACCTTCCACACCGAGGACGAGGCGGTGCGGATCGCCAACGACAGCATCTACGGGCTGGCCGGCGCGGTCTGGACCCAGAACGCCGGCAAGGCGCAGCGGGTCGCGGGGCGGTTGCGGATGGGCACGGTGTGGATCAACGACTACCACCCCTACGTCCCACAGGCCGAGTGGGGCGGCTACAAGCAGTCAGGCACGGGTCGTGAGCTGGGCATCGCCGGACTCGACGAGTACCGCGAGACCAAGCACATCTGGCACAACATCCGGCCGACTGTCCAGCACTGGTTCGGCGGATAGGCGGCGAGGATGGGCACGAAGCGGTACGACGTCGTCATCGTCGGCGGGGGTTCGGCCGGGTGTGCCTTGGCCAACCGGCTCTCCGCCGACCCGGGCACCAGCGTGCTCGTGCTCGAGGCGGGTCGCTCCGACTTCAAGATCGACCCGTTCATCCACATGCCGGCCGCGCTGCCCTTCCCGATCGGCAACCCGCTCTACGACTGGCGCTACGAGACCGACCCCGAGCCGCACATGAACGGCCGCCGGATCTTCCACGCCCGCGGCAAGGTGCTCGGCGGCTCGTCGAGCATCAACGGGATGATCTTCCAGCGCGGCAACCCGATGGACTACGAGCGCTGGGGGGCCGAGCCGGGCATGAAGGAGTGGGACTACCTCCACTGCCTGCCCTACTTCAAGCGAATGGAGACCTGCCTCGCCGGCGCCGACGAGTGGCGCGGGGGAGACGGTCCGCTCAAGCTCGAGCGCGGCCCGGCGAGCAACCCGCTGTTCGGCGCGTTCTTCGAGGCGGCGCAGCAGGCCGGCTACCACCTGACCGACGACGTCAACGGCTACCGGCAGGAGGGCTTCGCGCCGTTCGACCGCAACGTCTACCGCGGCCGCAGGCTCTCGGCCGCGCGCGCCTACCTGCACCCGGTCCGGTCGCGGAAGAACCTCACGGTCGAGACGCTCGCGATGGCGACCAAGGTGCGGTTCCGGGGCAACCGGGCTGTCGGCGTCGACTACGTGCGCGGCGGGCGGATGGCGCGCGCGGTCGACGCCGGCCTGGTCATCCTCTGCGGCGGCGCGATCAACACCCCGCAGCTGCTGCAGCTGTCCGGGGTCGGCGACGAGAAGCTCCTGCGTGAGCAGGGCGTCGGCATCATCCACCACCTGCCGGGCGTGGGGGAGAACCTCCAGGACCACCTCGAGGTCTACATCCAGTACGCCTCCAAGCAGCCGGTCTCGATCGCCCCCGGCCTGGCTTGGCCCCAGCGGCCCAAGATCGCCTACCAGTGGCTGTTCCACCGCAGCGGCCTCGGCGCGACGAACCACTTCGAGGGCGGCGGCTTCGCCCGCAGCAACGACCAGGTCGACTACCCGAACCTGATGTTCCACTTCCTGCCGATCGCGATCCGCTACGACGGCTCGTCGCCCACCAAGGGACACGGCTACCAGGTGCACATCGGGCCGATGTACGCCGACACCCGGGGCTGGGTCCGGATCCGCTCGACCGATCCGCGGGTGCACCCGTCGATGCAGTTCAACTACCTGTCGACGCCCACCGACCGCAAGGAGTGGGTCGAGGCCGTTCACGTCGCGCGCGACATCCTCAACCAGCCGGCGTTCGAGCCGTACAACGACGGCGAGCTCTCGCCCGGGCCGGGCGTCGCCACCGACCAGCAGATCCTCGACTGGGTGCGGGCGGACGCCGAGACGGCGCTGCACCCGTCGTGCACGGCGAAGATGGGTGTCGACGACATGTCGGTCGTCGACCCGTCGACCATGCTCGTGCACGGCCTCGAGGGCCTCTCCGTCGTCGACGCGTCGGTGTTCCCCTTCGTCACCAACGGCAACATCTACGCCCCGGTGATGATGGTCGCGGAGAAGGCCGCCGACATCCTCGCCGGCAACACGCCCCTGCCCGCGGCCGAGGTGCCCTACTACCGATACCGCGACGGCACACCCCTCTACCCGCCCGGCGACCCGCGCAACGAACCGCGCACCGAGGCCGCCGAGTCCACCTCTGCCGAGGAGTCGAGATGACCACGATGATGGACCGACCCCAGGGGACGTCTGAGTCCAGCGCCGATGCCGCACTCTCCGTGCGCCACCTCTGGAAGATCTTCGGCAAGGGTGCCGACAAGATCCTCGGGACGCCCGACGCGGAGCTGCCGCGCCCGGAGCTGAAGGAGAAGACCGGCTGTGTCGTCGGCGTCAAGGACGTGTCGTTCGAGGTGGCGCCCGGCGAGGTCTTCGTCGTCATGGGTCTGTCCGGCTCCGGCAAGTCGACGTTGGTGCGCTGCCTGACCCGGCTGATCGAGCCGACCGCCGGTGAGGTGCTCATCGAGGGCGAGGACGTCACCAAGGCCAACGAGTCGCGGCTGCGCGACCTGCGCCGCAACTACGCCTCGATGGTCTTCCAGCACTTCGGGCTGCTGCCGCACCGCCAGGTGATCGACAACGTCGCCTACGGCCTCGAGATCCGCGGCGTGCCCAAGAAGGAGCGCCGTGCCAAGGCCGCCGAGGTGGTCGACCTCGTGGGCCTGTCCGGCTACGAGCACTCCTACCCCGACCAGCTCTCCGGCGGCATGCAGCAGCGCGTCGGCCTGGCCCGCGCGCTCGCCGGCGACCCGAGGCTCCTGCTGTTCGACGAGCCGTTCTCCGCACTCGACCCGCTGATCCGCCGGGACATGCAGAACGAGGTCATCCGGCTGCACCACGAGCTGCAGAAGACGATGGTCTTCATCACCCACGACCTGGCCGAGGCGCTCAAGCTCGGCGACCGGATCCTGATCATGCGCGACGGCGAGGTGGTGCAGATCGGCACGCCCGACGAGATCATCGGCGCCCCTGCCGACGACTACGTCCGCGACTTCACCTCCGAGGTACCGCGGTCGCACGTGCTCACCCTGAAGTGGGTGATGCACGACCCCAACGGCGACGCGCCCACCGGGCCCGCGCTGCAGGCCGACCAGATCGTCCGCGACGCCGCCCGCGTGGTCCTCGACCACCACGGTCCGTGCCGGGTGATGGAAGGCGACAAGCTCGTCGGCGTCGTCGACGACGAGGACATCCTGCGCGTGGTCGTCGCTGAGGAGGAGGCTCACGCATGATCACCCCATTCGAATGCTCGCTGCGCTGCGCTTCGAACGGGGGCCCCGAATGACCGCCACCCTGGCTCCCCCACGGGCGGAGGCCAAGGAGCCGCCTCCACCACCAGTCGAACCGACACGGTTGCCCCGGTGGGCCTGGGCCCTGATCGTCCTGGCCGGCTGGGTCGTCGTCTGGTCGTTCACCAAGGGCCAGGACACCCTCACGCTCGGCGCGCGTGAGCACACCGAGCTGCACAACGACATGACCGGCTTCCGTGACGCGGTGCTCGCGAGCCGCGACACGAACCCGGTCATCCAGTTCACCTACCAGCTCGGCGAGTGGTTCAAGACCGCCGTCGAGTGGTTCCAGCGGATGATCTCGATCCCCGACTTCCCGCGGCCGGTGCCGCAGATCGGCTGGCTGGGCGTCACGGCGGTCGCGACCTGGATCGGCCTCGCCGCGGCAGGCTGGCGGATCGCGCTGCTGGTGCTCGGGTCGTTCGTGTCGTTCGGGTTGTTCGGCTACTGGTCCGACTCGATGGACCTGCTGATCGTCACCTTCGTGTCGGTCTTCGTGGCCGTGGTCATCGGCATGCCGCTGGCCGTGCTGCTCGGCACCGCCGGCCGGGCCGGCAACTCGATCATCAACACGATCCTCGACATCTTCCAGACGATGCCGACGTTCGTGTACCTGCTGCCGATCGTGCTCTTCTTCGGCATCGGCGCGTCCGCCGCGGTGGTCTGCACGCTGATCTACGCGCTGCCGCCGCTGATCCGCATCGCCGGTCACGGCATCCGCTCGGTGTCGCCGACGACGATCGAGGCCACCGACTCGGCCGGCCAGACGTCATGGCAGCGGCTGCGCAAGGTGCAGCTGCCGATGGCGCGCAAGACGATCGTGGTGGGTCTCAACCAGACGATCATGGCCGCGCTGTCGATGGCGACGATCGCGGCGTACGTCGACGGGCCCGGCCTGGGCCAGCCGGTCCTGCAGTCGCTGTTCAAGAACGACGTGGGGGGCGCGTTCGTGCCCGGCATGCTCATCGTCGTCATGGCGGTCATGCTCGACCGCTCGACCACGGCGGCCAGCGAGGCGTCCGAGAAGGCCGCGCGCGGTGGCATCGACCTGCGCAAGCGGCGCATCGTGCTCGCGATCATGGCCGTGCCGGTGCTGGTCGGGCTGTGGATGTCGCGCACCTTCTTCTGGGCCGCGGAGTTCCCCGAGAACGGCCTCGGCACGGCCGTGGCGAACGGCGTCGACAGCTTCACCACCTGGTTCGTCGACACCTTCGGCGCGGCCACCGAGTGGTTCCGCAACTTCATCACCGAGGCGCTGCTGAACCCGATGCAGTCGCTGCTCGCCGAGTCGCCCTGGTACGTCACCGCGCTCGGGATCCTGCTGCTGGGGCTCGTCCTCGGCGGTGTGCGCGCCCTGATCCCGACGGTGATCTGCCTGGCCGGCATCTGGTACTTCGACCTCTGGCACGACGCGATGATCACGCTGAACATGACGCTGGTCGGCACGCTGCTGGTGATGGTGCTCGCGCTGGTGCTCGGCGTCTGGATGGCGCGGCGCAAGTCCGTGGACCTGATGCTCCGGCCGCTGCTGGACGCCGGCCAGACGATCCCGCCGTTCGTCTACCTGATCCCGATGCTCGCGCTGTTCGGCCCGACGCGCTTCACGGCGATCACCGCGGGTGTCATCTACGCCGCACCGGTGGCGATCAAGCTCGTGGCCGACGGTGTCAGCGGCGTCTCCGGGACGACGGTCGAGGCGTCGCGCTCGACCGGTGCGACGACCTGGCAGGAGATCACCAAGGTCCAGCTGCCGATGGCCAAGGGATCGCTCGTGCTCGCCGCGAACCAGGGCCTGCTGTTCATGCTGTCGATGGCCGTCATCGGCGGCATGGTCGGCGCCGGCGCGCTCGGCTACGACGTCGTCCTCGGCTTCTCCCGCTCGGAGGAGTGGGGCAAGGGCGCCGCGGCCGGCATCACGATCGTGCTGATCGGCATCATGCTCGACCGCATCGCGCGCGCCACGGCCAACCGGGACCCCATCACCCACAACCCGGCCCGTCGGCCCTGGTGGCGATCCGCCATGGGCTGACCGGTAGCTCGTCTCGGAGAAGAACGCTCGGATGACAGATAGGCGCACGACAAGGAGACGGAATGCGGAACACGCGGAATCGATGGATGCAGGGGGCCCGCGCGGTTGCAGCCGTGGCGTGCGTGACCCTGGTCGCCGCCTGCGGTGGCGGTGGCATATCGGAGCAGACCCAGGCCAACGAGGAGCAGGCCGCCGAGCAGGGGGGCGAGTGCGACGAGCTGAACATGGCCGTCAACCCCTGGGTCGGCTACGAGGCCAGCGCGTACGTCGTGGGCACGGTGGCCGAGCAGGAGCTTGGTTGCACCGTGAACTACAAGGACCTCAAGGAGGACGTGTCCTGGCAGGGCTTCGGCACCGGCGAGGTCGACGTCGTCATCGAGGACTGGGGCCACCCCGACCTCGAGAAGAAGTTCGTCGAGGCCAAGGGCGGGGACGGCAGCGCCACCGACTTCGGCGAGAACGGCAACGTCGGCATCATCGGCTGGTACGTCCCCGGCTGGCTGGCCGAGGAGCACCCGGACATCCTCGAGTACAAGAACCTCAACAAGTACTCCAAGGAGTTCGCCACCTCGGAGTCCGGCGGCAAGGGCCAGTTCCTCGGCTCCGACCCGTCGTACGTCCAGTTCGACGAGGCGATCATCGACAACCTGGGGCTCGACTTCAAGGTCGTCTTCTCCGGTGGTGAGGCCGCCACGATCACGGCGTTCGAGCAGGCGCAGAAGAACAAGGAGTGGCTGATCGGCTACTTCTGGGAGCCGCAGTACATCCACGCGGTGGTCCCGATGGAGAAGGTCGCGCTGCCGCCCTACGAGGAGGGTTGCCAGGACGACCCGGCCAAGGTCGCCTGCGACTACCCGGAGACCCCGCTGAAGAAGTTCGTGTCGACCGAGTGGGCCGAGTCCGGCTCTTCGGCGGTCGACCTGGTGAAGAACTTCAAGTGGACCAACGACGACCAGAACCAGGTTGCGGCCTACATCACCCTCGACAAGATGTCGCCCGAGGACGCGGCGGCGAAGTGGGTGGAGGAGAACGACGACAAGGTCCAGGCCTGGCTGGGCTGACCCACCACCCTCGGGGGACCACGTCCACCACACGACCCGGGCCGGGGCGGCGCAGCACGTGCCTCCCGGCCCGGGTCGCTCCGGTCCCGGTGCTGTCGGGCATGGCGTCTTGACGCGCGCCGGGAACCGGACACAGACTTGATCCTGTTCCACATAGCGCATCACGTTGCGTCATGCGCAACGTCGTTCGCACCAAGGAGTTGAGCGTCCATGGCCACCTTTCCCACCACCGCCCGCGTCGTGGTCATCGGCGCCGGCATCGTCGGCAACAGCCTCGTGCACCACCTCGCGCGGCTCGGCTGGCGCGACATCGTGCAGATCGACAAGGGACCGCTGCCCAACCCGGGCGGGTCGACCGGTCACGCCTCCAACTTCATCTTCCCGGTTGACCACTCCCGGGAGATCACGGACCTCACGCTCGACTCGATGCGCCAGTACAAGGAGATGGGCGTCTTCACCGAGTCCGGCGGCTTCGAGCTCGCCCGCACCGAGGAGCGCATGGAGGAGCTGCGCCGGCGGATGTCGTCGGCCAAGGCGTGGGGCATCGAGGCGCACCTGGTGGACCCGGCCTTCGTGAAGGAGAAGGTGCCCTTCATCGAGACGAGCCAGTTCATCGGCGCGTTCTGGACGCCGAGCGTCGGCGTCGTCGACTCGCTACGCGCGGGCACGATCATGCGCGAGAGCGCGCTCGAGGCCGGCGCGCTCATCGTCGTCCCCAACGTCGAGGTGGTCGGGCTCGACACCGAGGAGATCCCGGACGGGCGTCGCCGGATCACCCGGGTGCGCACCAGCGGCGGCGACATCGAGGCCGAGCACGTCATCATCGCGTGCGGCGTGTGGAGCCCGAAGATCGGCGACATGGCCGGCATCTCGATCCCGCTCACCCCGGCCGTGCACCAGATGATCAGTGTCGGCCCCTGCCCGCAGCTCGCCGAGCAGGAGGGCGAGATCAGCTTCCCGATCATCCGGGACATGGACACGTTCTGCTACGAGCGGCAGCACGGCGCCGACATGGAGGTCGGCTCCTACGCGCACCGCGCGATCCTGCACGAGCCGGAGGAGATCCCGTCGATCGACCAGGCGAAGCTGTCGCCGACGGAGATGCCGTTCACCTCCGACGACTTCGACCCCCAGCTCGAGCAGGCCTACGAGCTGATGCCCGAGCTGCTCGGCGCCGAGGGCGCGGAGATGCGCTACGCGATCAACGGCCTGCTCTCGCTGACCTGCGACGGCAGCCCGATCCTGGGCGAGAGCGAGATCAAGGGGTTGTGGACCGCGGCCGCGGTGTGGATCAAGGAGGGCCCGGGCGTCGGCCGTGCCGTGGCGGAGTGGATGACGCACGGCCAGCCGGAGATCGACGTCAACGCCAGCGACATCGCCCGGTTCCACCAGCACCAGAAGCGCCGCGAGCACACCCGGCTGCGCACCACCGAGTCGTTCATCAAGACCTACGGCATCATCCACCCGTTCGAGCAGTACGAGTCCGACCGCCCGCAGCGATTGTCGCCGATGTACGAGTCCGAGAAGAAGCTCGGCGCGTTCTTCTACGAGACCGCGGGCTGGGAGCGGCCGCACTGGTACGAGTCCAACGCCAACCTGCTCGAGCAGTACGGCGACGCCGTCATGCCGCGCGAGCACGAGTGGGACTCGCGCTGGTGGAGCCCGATCATCAACGCCGAGCACCTGCGCATGCGCGAGGCCGCGGGCGTCATCGACCTGACGGCGTTCTGCATCTTCGACATCCAGGGCCCGGGCGCGCTCGCGTCGGTGCAGCGCACCTGCGTCGCGCAGTGCGACGTGGCGGTCGGCAAGGTCGTCTACACGCCCGTGCTTGACCACGCCGGCGGCTTCCGGTCCGACCTCACCGTGATGCGGCTCGGCGAGGACCACTTCCGTGTCGTCACCGGCGGCGCGCACGGCATGGCCGACCGCAAGTGGTTCACCGACCAGCTCGTCGACGTCGAGCGCGGCACGACGCTGACCGACCGCACCGACGAGATCAGCACGATCGGCCTGTGGGGGCCGCGGGCCCGGGACATCCTCGGCGCGCTCACGTCCGACGACGTGTCGCACGAGGGCTTCGGCTTCCTCACCTGCCGCGACATCCAGGTCAAGGGCACGCCGGTGCTGGCGTCGCGGATCTCCTACGTCGGTGAGCTCGGCTGGGAGCTCTACGTCCCGATGGAGGCGGCCGCCGCGGTCTGGGAGACCCTGCTCGACGCGGGCTCGTCCCACGGCGCCGTACCGGTCGGCATCGGGGTCTACGGCACGACCGGCCGCATCGAGAAGGGCTACCGCGCGTTCGGGTTCGAGCTCGACGGCGAGCGCACCATCGTCGAGGCGGGCATGCAGCGGCCGAAGGTGAAGTCCGCGGACTTCATCGGTCGCGAAGCCTATCTACGGCAGCGTGAGGAGCCGCCCAAGACCGTGCTCTGCACGATGACCGTCGACGACCACACCTCGGCCAGCGGCATGAAGCGCTACATGCTCGGTGGCGAGCCGATCCTCACCCGCGACGGCGGCACGCTCACCGACGGCCACGGCCACCACCCCTACGTCACCACCGCGGGCTCGGCGCCGTCGCTCGGCAAGCACGTGCTGATGGCCTACCTGCCCCCCGACCAGGCGGTCGTCGGCAACCAGCTCGCCGTCTCCTACATGGAGGAGCTGTACCCCGTCACCATCGGCTCGATCGACGCCACGCCGCTGTTCGACCCGACCAACGAGAGAATGCGATGAACACCCCACGACGTTCTTCGCCTCCCCCGCTTCGCTCCTCCGTCGAACAACGTCGCGGGGACCCCGTTCGCTACTGGGAGATGTCATGACTTCGGTACTCGTCTGTGTGAAGCGGGTCCCTGACTCCTCCAGCGAGGTGGTGCTGACCGACGACGCGCAGGCGGTCGACGGGCGCTACGCCGGCTTCACCACCAGCGCCCACGAGGAGTGCGCGGTCGAGCTGGCCGCCCAGATCACCGCCGCCGACGGCGGTGAGGCCACCGTGCTGACCCTCGGCGACGAGGATGCGGTCGAGCAGCTGCGGTCCTCGCTGGCCGTCGGCTGCCACGCCGCGACGCACATCGTCGCCGAGGCGCACCGGTTCGGACCGGCCGACGTCGCCCGCGAGATCGCCGCTGTGGTGCGCGACCACGAGGCGGAGGGGCGCACGCACGACCTGATCCTGCTCGGCAACGACGCCGCGGACAGCGGCGACTTCCAGGTCGGCATCCGGCTCGCCTACGAGCTCGGCCGCCCGGTGGTCAACGGCGTCAACCACGTCTCGGTCGCCGACGGCGTCGTGACCGCACGGGGCTCCGGTCCTGACGGGCACGAGACCTACCAGGTGCCGCTGCCGGCGGTCGTCACGGTGCTGGAGGGCGGTGTCGAGCCGCGCTACCCGTCCGTGCAGGGCCGGATGAAGGCGAAGAAGGTCGCGATCGAGGAGCGCAAGCCGGTGGCGGAGCCGAAGGGCCCGGACCGCGTGCGGCTGCTGCTGCCGCCGCCCGCGCCGAGCGACGTGCAGATCCTCGGCAAGGGCGCCGACGCGGCGCCGGCCGTGGTCGACGTACTGGAGAAGCTGGGGGTGCTGTCGCGATGAACCTGGTCTTCGTAGAGACCGACGCCGACGGCGTCACCGAGGTGTCCCGCGAGACGCTCACGTTCGCCCGCTCGCTCGGCGGCCCGGTCGACGCGGTCGCGGTCGGCGACCTGTCCGGCGCGGCGCAGGACCAGCTCGCGGCGTACGGCGTCCGCACGGTCCACCACGCCACGGGCGAGGCGTTCTCCGCCTTCGCCGGCGCCGCGTGGGCCGCCGGCATCCAGGCGGCGCTGGCCTCGTCCGGTGCGAGCGTGCTGCTGGCCGCCGGCACGCCGCGCGGCCTGGAGGTGCTCGCCCACGTGGCCGCGCGCGAGGACGTGCCGATGGCGGCCAACGTGCTCACGGTGGAGGGTCGCGACCCGCTGGTCGTCACCCGCCAGGTCGTCGGGGGAGCCGCGCTCGAGGAGATGCGCCTCGCGTCGACCCCGGCGGTGCTCACCGTGGCCGGGCACGCGGTCGAGCCGGCCCCCGCGAGCGAGCCGGGCGCGGCGGAGGTCGTGGAGTGCGTCCCCCAGGTCACCGAGGCCGACCTGGTCGCGCGCGTGGTGTCCACCGAGGAGCCCGAGCCCGACCTGTCCGGCGGTCTGCGCTCGGCGCGGGTGGTCGTCGGCGCCGGCCGGGGCGCTGGCAGTGCGGAAGGGTTCAAGGACCTGCTGGAGCTCACCGAGCTCCTCGGCGGCGCGCTCGGCGTCTCACGCGTGGTGACCAGTCTCGGCTGGCGCCCGCACCACGAGCAGGTGGGCCAGACCGGCAGCCGGATCTCGCCCGACCTCTACATCCCGTGCGGGATCAGCGGCGCCATCCAGCACTGGGCGGGCTGCTCGTCGGCGAAGAACATCCTGGCGATCAACACCGATCCCGACGCGCCGATGGTGACCAAGGCGACGTACGCCGTCATCGGTGACCTGCACGAGGTGGTGCCCGCGATCAACGCGGAGATCCGCCGGCGCAAGGGAGCGGCGTAGCGGCGGAGCGGTCCGACTAACCGCGGTCGCGTCGGGTACGCCTCCTCCCATGGAGAGCCGACCAAGTCAGACCGCGGTGGTCACCGGTGCCTCGAGCGGCATCGGTCGCTGCGTCGTGGACGAGCTGCTCGACCGCGGGTACGCCGTCGTCGCGGCCGCAGACGAGCCGGAGGTGATGCGCCTGCCGGACCAGACCGGAGGACCCGTCACGCCGCTGCACGTCGACCTGGCCACCCCGGACGGGGTCGAGGAGCTGGTGGAGCTGCTCCGGCAGGGACCACCGCCGCGGTTCGCCGCGTTCAACGCCGGTGTCGCGCTCGGCGGCGAGTTCCTGCACACGCCGCTCGCCGACCACCTGCGCCTGGTCGACCTCAATGTGCGCTCGGTCGTGCACCTCGCGCACACCGTGCTTGCGGACATGGCCGAGGCCGGCGGTGGACACGCTCTGGTCACCAGCTCCATCGCCGCGGCCGCGCCGGGGCCCTACCAGTCGACGTACGCCGCGTCGAAGGCGTTCCTCCACTCGTTCGCCGAGGGTCTCCGCCACGAGCTGCGCGGCAGCGGCGTGTCGGTGACGTCGGTGCAGCCCGGGCCGACGAACACCAACGTGTTCGCCCGCGGCGGCATGCGCTCGAGCTTCGTCGCGCGTGGCCCGAAGGACGACCCCCGCGACGTCGCCCGTGAGGCCGTCGAGGCCGCGCTCGCCGGAAAGGCCAAGGTGGTGACCGGGGCCTGGTACAACCAGATGGCCATGGTCGCCGGCCGGTTCGTGCCGGAAGCCGTAGCAACCAGGATCAGCGCCTTCGAGGCGCGACCGAGGACCGGGAGGTGACGAGATGAGCCGGAACACACGCGTCATCGATGCGACGCCCGAGCAGGTCTGGGCGGTGCTCGCCGACGGCTGGCTGTACCCGCTGTGGGTGGTCGGTGCCACGCGGATGCGCGACGTCGACGAGAACTGGCCGGCCGAGGGCAGCCAGCTGCACCACTCCGCCGGCGTCTGGCCGCTGGTCCTCAACGACACCACCGAGTCGCTCGAGGTCGAGACCGGCCGACGGCTCAAGCTGCGTGCCCGCGGCTGGCCGCTCGGCGAGGCCGACGTCGAGATCACGCTGTCCCCGGTCGACGGCGGCAAGCGGTGCGAGGTCGTGCTCGAGGAGACCGCGGTCTCCGGGCCGGGAGCGCTCGTGCCACCGCCGATCGAGGCGCCGCTGCTGGGCTGGCGCAACGTGGAGAGCCTGCGCAGGCTGGCGTTCATCGCCGAGGGACGCCACGCCGGGACGAAATGACCCCGCTGCCCGAGTCGTACGACGCCGTGGTGGTCGGCGCCGGTCCCAACGGGCTGGTCGCCGCCAACCACCTGCTCGACGCGGGCTGGTCGGTGCTCGTCCTCGAGGCGCAGCCGACCCCCGGCGGGGCGGTGCGCAGCGACCGGGACGTGCACCCGGACTACGTGCACGACACGTTCAGCACGTTCTACCCGCTGACCGCCGCCTCGCCGCTGGTGCGCGCCTTTCACCTCGAGAACCACGGCCTGCGCTGGCGGCACGCCCCGGCCGTGCTCGGCCACCCGCGGCCCGACGGCACCTGGGGAATCCTGCACCGCGACCGGTCGGTGACCGCGTCGCTGCTGGACCAGCACCACCCCGGCGACGGGGAGGCCTGGCTGCGCACGTGCGAGCAGTGGGACCGGATCGGCGACGCGGTCGTCCGCGCGCTGCTCAGCCCGTTCCCGCCGGTGCGGGCCGGCGTCTCCGCGCTGGCGCGGCTGCGGTCGGCGGGCGGCCTCGACTTCGTCCGCGACCTGCTCACCCCCGCCCGCCGACTCGCTGAGGACCGGTTCGGCAGCGAGCAGGCCCGGCTGCTGATCTGCGGCAACGCCGGACATGCCGACATCCCCCTCAACGCCCCGGGCTCCGGGCTGATGGGCTGGCTGCTGTGCATGCTCGGCCAGACGGTGGGCTACCCCGTGCCCGAGGGCGGCGCCGGCAAGCTGGCCGAGGCGCTCGTCCGGCGCGCCGAGTCGCTCGGGGGAGAGGTGCGCTGCAACGCCGAGGTGGTGCGGGTCGACGTCCGCGACGGCCGGGCCGCCGGGGTGCGCACCGCCGACGGCCGTGAGGTCCGCGCCCGCCGCGCCGTGCTCGCCGACGTCGTGGCCACCCACCTCTACGACCGGCTGCTCCCGGACACCGCCGTGCCCGAGCGGACTCGCCGCGGCATGCGCCGCTTCGAGCTCGACCCCGGGACGGTCAAGGTCGACTGGGCGCTCGACGGCCCCATCCCGTGGGCGTCGCCGCCTCCGCACGCCCCGGGCACGGTGCACGTCGCGGACTCGGTCGACGACATGGCGGAGGCGCTCGGCCAGATCTCCACCAACGCCGTACCGGCCAAGCCGTTCCTGCTCGCCGGCCAGATGACGACCTCCGACCCGACCCGCTCGCCGGAGGGCACCGAGTCGTTCTGGGCCTACACCCACGTGCCGCAGCGCACCGCCCGGGACGCCGGCGACGGCGGCAACGGTGCCATCAGAGGCGCGTGGGACCGCGACGACGTCGAGCGGTTCGCCGACCGGATGCAGGACCAGGTCGAACGACTCGCGCCCGGCTTCGGCGACCGCGTCGTCGCGCGGCGCGCGATGGGGCCGCGCGAGCTCGAGGCGCGCGACGCGAACCTCGTCGGCGGCGCGATCAACGGCGGTACGGCGCAGCTGCACCAGCAGCTGGTGTTCCGCCCCGTGCCGGGCCTGGGCCGTGCCGAGACGCCGGTGAAGGGCCTCTACCTCGCCTCCGCCTCCGCGCACCCGGGCGGCGGCGTGCACGGCGCCTGCGGCAGCAACGCCGCCCGCGCCGCGATCGCCCACGACCGGGTGCGGCGCGCGCTGAGGCGGGCATGACCGACGCGGCCGGCGCCGAGCGCTGGGTGCCCGAGGGCGGCGGCATCGCCGACCTGCGCGAGGCGGTGCGGGCCTGCCGGGGCTGCGAGCTGTACCGCGACGCCACGCAGGCCGTGCTCGGCCGCGGCCCTGACGGCGCGGAGCTGATGGTCGTCGGCGAGCAGCCGGGCGACCAGGAGGACCGGCAGGGCGAGCCGTTCGTCGGGCCGGCCGGCAAGCTGCTCGACAAGGCGCTCGAGGACGCGGGCATCCCGCCGGACTCGGTCTACCGCACCAACGTCGTCAAGCACTTCCGGTTCTCCGGCACCCGCGGCAAGCAGCGCATCCACAAGTCGCCGAGCCGGGTGCACGTCGCCGCCTGTGAGCCGTGGTTGCTCGCCGAGCTCGACGTCGTCCGCCCGACCGGAGCCGTGCTGCTCGGAGCCACCGCGGGCAAGGCGCTGTACGGCTCGTCGTTCCGCGTCGGCGAGGTGCGCGGCCGGCTGATCGACTGGCCCGAGCCGCGCGACCCCGCCCACGCCGACCGGGTGGCCGAGGAAGCGGCCCGTCCCTCGTGGGTGCTGCCGACGACCCACCCCTCGGCCGTGCTCCGGTCGCGCAACCGCCAGGAGGACTACGAGGCCCTCGTCGGCGACCTCGAGGTGGCCCGGCAGGCGCTCGCCGACGGGTGAACGCGCCGGAACCTAGTCTTGACTCATTCCAGAAAAGCCGCAAGACTGCGGACCATGGTCTCGGAGTCCGATCTGCAGCAGATGTTGCGGGACGCCGACCTGCGCGTGACGCGCCCGCGACTGGCGGTGCTCGGGGCGGTGCACACCCTGCCGCACGCCGACACGGACGCGCTGATCGGCGCGGCGCGGCGCGAGCTGCCCGACGTCTCGCACCAGGCGGTGTACGACGTACTCCGGGCGCTGACCAACGCCGGACTGGTGCGACGCATCCAGCCGGCCGGCTCGGTGGCACGCTACGAGGCCCGTGTCGGCGACAACCACCACCACCTCGTCTGCCGGTCGTGCGGCTCGATCACCGACGTCGACTGCGCCGTCGGCGAGGCGCCGTGCCTGACCGCCGCTGACGACCACGGCTTCGTCATCGAACAAGCCGAGGTCGTCTACTGGGGCCTCTGCCCGACCTGTTCCACCCGTTCTCGAACTCGACCGCTCAGCACGGAAGGAAGCTCATGACCGACAGCCAGAACGACGCGCCGGTTCCCACCCCGGGGGACCCGCAGGGTCTGGACCAGAAGGCCGACAGTGGGTGCCCCGTCGCCCACGACAGCGTCACCTCGCACGGCAGCGAGAGCGAGAACCCCGCGATCGACTCGCCGACCCCGAAGCGCCACCGGCCCCGCACCAACGCGGACTGGTGGCCGGACCAGCTCGACCTGACCGTGCTGCACCCGCACCACCCGGCCGGCAACCCGCTGGGCCCGGACTACAGCTATCGCGAGGCGTTCAAGGAGCTCGACGTCGAGGCGCTCAAGCGCGACATCACCGACGTGCTCACCACCCCGCAGGACTGGTGGCCGGCGGACTTCGGCCACTACGGCGGCCTGATGATCCGGCTCAGCTGGCACGCCGCCGGCACCTACCGGGTGCACGACGGCCGTGGCGGCGCCGGTGACGGCAGCCAGCGGTTCGCCCCGCTGAACAGCTGGCCCGACAACGCCAACCTCGACAAGGCCCGCCGCCTGCTCTGGCCGGTCAAGCAGAAGTACGGCCAGAAGCTCTCGTGGGCCGACCTGATCGTGCTCGCCGGCAACGTCGCGCTCGAGTCGATGGGCTTCGAGACCTTCGGCTTCGCGTTCGGCCGCGAGGACATCTGGCAGCCCGAGGAGATCTACTGGGGTCCCGAGGACGCCTGGCTCGGCGACCAGCGCTACGTCGGCGAGGCCGAGATGGCGCCCGAGGTCGGCGCCACCGAGATGGGCCTGATCTACGTCAACCCCGAGGGCCCGGCCGGCAACCCGAACCCGAAGGCCGCGGCGCACTTCATCCGCGAGACGTTCAAGCGGATGGCGATGAACGACGAGGAGACCTTCGCGCTCATCGCCGGCGGCCACACCTTCGGCAAGACCCACGGTGCCGGCGACGCCGACGCGCACGTCGGCCCGGAGCCCGAGGGCGCCCCGCTCGAGGCGCAGGGCCTCGGCTGGCTGAGCACCTACGGCACCGGCAAGGGTCCGGACACGATCACCTCGGGCCTCGAGGTGACCTGGACCGACAAGCCCACGCAGTGGAGCAACCGTTTCCTGGAGATCCTGTTCGGCTACGAGTGGGAGCTCACCAAGAGCCCGGGTGGCGCGCACCAGTGGGTCGCCAAGGACGCGCCGGAGATCATCCCGGACGCCTTCGACCCGGAGAAGAAGCACAAGCCGACGATGCTCACCACGGACCTCGCGCTTCGTGAGGACCCGACGTACGAAGCCATCGGCCGGCGCTTCCTGGAGAACCCCGAGGAGTTCCGCCTCGCGTTCGCCAAGGCCTGGTACAAGCTGCTCCACCGCGACATGGGTCCGGTCGGGCCGCACATGCTCGGCCCCTGGGTCCCCGAGCCGCAGGTGTGGCAGGACCCGGTGCCGGAGGTCGACCACGAGCTCGTCGACGAGCAGGACGTCGCCGACCTCAAGGCGAAGCTGCTCGGCTCCGGCCTGAGCGTCTCCCAGCTGGTCATGACCGCCTGGGCGTCGGCCGCTACGTTCCGCCGCACCGACAAGCGCGGCGGCGCCAACGGCGCTCGCATCGCCCTCGAGCCGCAGCGCAGCTGGGAGGTCAACGAGCCCGAGAAGCTCGCGACCGCGCTCGAGGCGATCGGCCGCGTCCGCGACGAGTTCAACGCCGCGCAGACCGGCGGCAAGAAGGTCTCGCTGGCCGACCTGATCGTCCTCGGCGGCTGCGCCGCGGTCGAGAAGGCCGCGAAGGACGCCGGCTTCGACGTGACCGTGCCGTTCCGGCCGGGCCGCACCGACGCCACCCAGGAGATGACCGACGTCGAGTCGGTCGGCTACCTGGAGCCGCGGGCCGACGGCTTCCGCAACTACGTGCGCAGCGGCGACAAGGTCGAGCCGGAGAAGCTGCTGGTCGACCGGGCCTACCTGCTGAGCCTCTCCGCCCCGGAGATGACCGTGCTGGTCGGCGGCATGCGCGCCCTCGGTGCCAACGTCCGTGACGCCAAGCACGGCGTGCTCACCGACCGTCCTGGCGCGCTCACCAACGACTTCTTCGTCAACCTGCTGTCGCCGGGCACCCAGTGGAAGGCGTCGCAGGACCAGGAGAACGTCTACGAGATCCGCGACGTCAGCACCGGCGAGCTGAAGTGGACCGCGACGCCGGTCGACCTGGTCTTCGGGTCGAACTCCCAGCTGCGGGCGCTGTCGGAGGTCTACGCCAGCGAGGACGCGAAGGAGAAGTTCGTGAAGGACTTCGTCGCCGCGTGGAACAAGGTCATGGAGCTGGACCGCTTCGACCTGCGCTGACCGCCGTACGGCGTACGACGCACCTCGCGACGGGGCGTCACCTCTCCGGAGGTGGCGCCCCGTCTTCTTGTCCGG
>NZ_CAMPGZ010000073.1 GCF_946885725.1 uncultured Nocardioides sp. | reverse complement strand
GGCGACTGCGTCCGACCGGCCGATGCTCTCGGAGCTGTCGAGGCTAAATCGGCTGGCTGCTCGGGCACGTGACCTGGAACGCTGCGTGACGTGACGAGCAGTGAGGTCTGGGGCGAGGAGACCGCCGCCAGGTACGACGCGGATTCCGCCGAGCGGTTCGCCCCGGAGGTGCTGGACCCGACGGTCGACCTCCTCGAGCGGCTGGCAGACGACGGTCCGGCACTCGAGCTCGCGATCGGAACAGGTCGAGTCGGGGTGCCGCTGGCAGCACGCGGGGTTCCCGTGACGGGAATCGAGCTGTCCGAGCCGATGGTGGCCCAGCTGCGCCGCAAGGTGGACGAGGAGCAGATTCCGGTGCACGTCGGCGACATGGCGACCACGGTGGTGCCCGGCGCCGGGACGTTCTCGCTCGTCTACCTCGTCTGGAACAGCATCTCGAACCTGCGGACGCAGGCCGAGCAGGTGCAGTGCTTCAGGAACGCGGCACATCACCTGCGGCCGGGCGGCCGGTTCGTCATCGACCTCTGGGTGCCGCCGATCCAGCGGCTCGCACCCGGCGAGATGGCGGTCCCGATGGTCATCGGTGACGGTCACCTGGTGTTCGACACCTACGACCTGGTCACCCAGGAGTGCACGTCGCATCACTACCGGCGCCAGGATGACGGGAGCGTCCGGTACGGCGCCGGTCATTTCCGCTACATCTGGCCGGCCGAGTGCGACCTCATGGCGCAGCTGGCCGGAATGCAGCTCGAGTCACGGTGGGCCGACTGGAACGGCAGCCCGTTCACCGCCACCAGCGAGAGCCACGTGTCGGTGTGGCGCCGGGCCTGACCCGCCTAGGTGTATCGCCGATAAGCGACATTATGTCAACTATCGTGGATCGAGACCCGGGGCTGCGTTCCCGGCCACCGCCCTACTGTCGGGTCATGGCTGCCGTCTACACCCATGGGCACGACGAGTCCGTGCTCCGCTCGCACCGCTGGCGTACGGCGGAGAACTCGGCTGCGTACCTGCTGCCGCACCTGAGTGCCGATCTCGACCTGCTCGATGTCGGCGCCGGCCCGGGCACGATCACTGCCGACCTGGCGCGCCGGGTGCGATCCGTGACAGCCTCCGAGGTCGACGACGCGACCCTCGACCTCACTCGTGCAGGTGTCGGTGAGGCCGCGAACGTCGAGTACGTCGTGGCCGACGTGCACGCATTGGACTTTCCTGACGACTCCTTCGACGTCGTGCACGCCCACCAGGTGCTGCAGCACGTCGCCGACCCCGTCCAGGCGCTGCGCGAGATGCGTCGTGTCGCGCGGCCTGGCGGGCTGGTGGCCGTGCGCGACAGCGACTACCTCGCGTTCGCCTGGTACCCGCTGGTGCCGGGGGTCGCCGAGTGGCGCGAGCTGTACGTCGCCCTGGCCCGCGCCAACGGCGGAGCACCCGACGCCGGCCGGCGGCTGCTGTCCTGGGCCCACGAGGCCGGGTTCGAGGACGTCACGGCGTCGTCGTCGACCTGGTGCTTCGCCACGTCCGAGGACCGCGCCTGGTGGGGCGGGATGTGGGCCGACCGGATCACCGGCTCGGCGATCGCCCGACAGGCGCTGTCGTCCGCGATGGCCGACCAGGACGACCTGGACCGGATGGCCGAGGCCTGGCGCACCTGGGCGGCCAGCGACGACGGCTGGTTCTCGGTCCTTCATGGCGAGATCCTGGCCCGGGCCTGACTCCCCTACCTCTTCCTCTGCTTCTTCGCGGTGAGCAGGCTGGACGCCGCGTCGCGTACCTTCGCCAGCCCGCCGGCGCGCTCCTCGAGCACCTGGGCGGCGACGCCTCTGCCCTCGCGGACCAGCGCGAGCAGCACGTGCGCGGGTTGCACGGTGTCGTCGCCGGAGTGGCGTGCCTCGCGCTCGGCGATCTGCATGACCTTCGTGGCGCGGGCCGTGAGCGCCGGTGGGCGGGCGACCTCGGCCGTGCCCTCCCCGACGATCTCCAGAGCAGCCTGCATCGCCTCGTCGGCGGTGAGGCCGGTCACGTCGGCGAGGCGCCCGTCGGGCTGAGCCAGCAGCCCCACCAGCAGATGCTCGGTCCCGACGTACCAGTGCCGGTGCTCGACGGCACGCTCCCGGGCGGTGCGGACGGCGGCCGCGACATCGGGGGCGTACTCCCCCAGGTCGTCGTCGTGCTCGGCCTCCTCGGACCGGGCCTGCGCGCGCTGCTGCGCGGCCTGCTTGCTCACGCCCATCGCCGCGCCGATGTCCGCCCAGGGCGCTCCGGCCGCCCGGGCCTCCTCCACGTAATGACCGACCAGGTCGTCGGCGGCCTTCGTCAGCTCGCGCGACCCGATCACCGCGAGCGACAGCTTGCGCAACGCACTCCCCTGCGGCGCCGCCGCGTCGACCTGCTTCACGAGCTCTTCGAGCGAGATCTGGACCATGCGTCAATCTTGCCTTGACGATTCGTTTGCGTCAAGCAGAAGTTGACGGGAGGCGTGGTCCGTAGGGTCGTCCCGTGACCGGCACGCACACCCAGGCCGCCAAGCTCGCGGTCTCGGCCGTCTTCCTTCTCAACGGGCTGGCGTTCGCCTCCTGGGTGTCGCGAGTGCCGGCGATCCGCGACACCCTCTCGCTGACGCCGGGCCAGGTGGGCCTGTTGCTGCTCTGCCTCTCCGCCGGTACCGCGATCGCGCTGCCTGTCTCGGGTGTGGTCGTGCACCGACTCGGCCCGGCGAGGACGGTCGGCGTGATGGCGGGCGCGGTCACCCTCGGCCTGCTGGGCATGGCCACTGGGCTGGTGTCCGCGTCGGTGCCGCTCGTCGCGGTCGGCATGTTCGTGTACGGCGTCGGCACCTCGACCTGGGACGTCGCGATGAACGTCGAGGCGGCGGATGTCGAACGGCGGCTGGCGCGGACGATCATGCCGCGCTTCCACGCCGGC
Organism: uncultured Nocardioides sp.; assembly: GCF_946885725.1. Next base: position 14,933 of record NZ_CAMPGZ010000073.1, on the reverse strand, counting down.
TTCAGCGCCGGCACCGTCACCGGTGCGCTGCTGGGCGCGGCATCCGCGCGCGCCGGCATCGACCTGGCCTACCAGCTGATCGGGACCGCGCTCCTCGTGATCGCAATCGCACCGCTGGCCGTCCGCTGGTTCCTGCCCGTGCCCGAGGAGGACCCGCACGCCGAGCCGAAGCCGAACGCGCTCGTCGCCTGGCGCGAGCCGCGCACGCTGCTGATCGGCTGCGTGGTCCTGTCCTTCGCGTTGGCCGAGGGCATCGCCAACGACTGGATCGCGCTCGCGTTCGTCGATGGGTACGACGTGAGTGACTCCCTGGCCGCGATCGGCTACGCGCTCTTCGTGACGGCCATGACCGTCGGGCGGCTGTTCGGTGGCGCGCTGGTGGAGCGCACCGGACGGGTGACGACGCTCCGCGTCACGGGGGCTCTCGTGGCGGCCGGTGTCGCGGTCGTGGTCTTCTCCCCCAACACCGTCGGCGCGATGACCGGGGCCGTTCTCTGGGGCGTCGGTGCCTCGCTCGGCTTCCCGCTCGGCATGTCCGCCGCGGCCGACGACGAGCACAAGGCCGCGGCGCGAGTCGCCGTAGTGAGCTCGATCGGCTACGCGGCGTTCCTCGGCGGCCCGCCGGTCGTCGGTCTCCTGGCCGATCACCTCGGCGTGCTGCAGGCGATCGTGCTCGCCGCGGGCGCCGGGCTCGCCGGGGCGCTGCTCGCCAAGGCGACCGCGCCCGCCGTACCGCCGGACGGTGGCTCGACGGACGATGCCGCTGCCGACCGGCGGCTAGCGTGAGGCCATGCGCCTGCCCGTCCCCGGTCCCCGCGACGTCCTCCAGCTCGTCGAGCGAGGCGGAGAGGCGCTCGAGACGCTCCTCGGCGCCGTACCCCGCCTGCTGACCCTCCTGGACAACGCCGAGGAGGTGCTGGGCCGAGTGAGTGCCCTGCTCGACCGGATCGAGGAGACCAGGCGCGGCGCCGACGAGGTCGTCGCGCGCTCCGATGCGACCGTCGGCCGCGCCGACTCCCTGGTGACCACCGTCGGTCCGCTCAACGAACGGCTCGCCGCGCTGCTGGACCGGACGGAGCCGGCGCTGACCAAGCTGCAACCGACGCTGGACCGGCTTGCCGAGACCACCGACCCGCGCGAGGTGGACGCGATGGTCGAGCTCATCGACCACCTGCCCGGGATCGCGCACAAGATGGAGACCGACATCCTGCCGATCCTCGACAGCATGGGCTCGGTCGCGCCTGACCTGCACGACCTGCTCGACGTCTCCCGCGAGCTCAACGCGATGCTCGGCCAGATCCCCGGCATCAGCCGGGTGATGAAGCGCATCGACCGCGAGCAGGAGGCCGAGGGCCGCGGGTGAGGGACTCGCCACGATCCGTGCGGTGAATGCGCCCAGGAGCCCTGGGTACGGCGTCGACATGACTGACACAGCCAACGACACCCGCAAGGTCGCCTTCCTCGTCGCCGGCGAGGGCATCGAGCGCGTCGAGCTCACCGAGCCCTGGCAGGCGGTCGCCGACGCCGGATTCCAGCCGGTGCTGGTCTCCCCCGAGGCGGGCGAGGTCCAGCTGTTCGACCACCTCGACAAGAGCGACAAGCAGGCCGTCGACGTGACGGTCTCCGACGCCGCCGTCGACGACTACGCCGCGTTGGTGCTGCCGGGCGGCGTCGCCAACCCCGACGCGCTCCGGATGGACGAGGGCGCTGTCGCGTTCGTGCGCGACTTCATGACGTCCGGCAAGCCCGTCGCGGCGATCTGCCACGCTCCCTGGACGCTCGTCGAGGCCGACGTGGTGCGCGGCAAGTCGCTCACCAGCTGGCCGAGCCTGCGCACCGACATCGTCAACGCCGGCGGTGAGTGGACCGACGAGAAGGTCGTCGTCGACGGCAACCTGATCACCAGCCGCAACCCCGACGACATCCCGGCCTTCGTCTCCGCCCTGCTCGAGGCGCTGCAGCACGGGGACGCCGCGAACGTCTGACACACCCGGGGTACGTCGCCCGGGCGGCACCGCGGTCCGTTAGGTTCGCGGCATGTCGCCCGAGGCGCCGTCCGTGCACGAGTTGGTGACGCCGGCGCTCGTGGTCGACCTCGACCTCCTGCAGCGCAACGTCACCGACATGGCGTCGTACGCCGCGACGCAGGGCTTCGTCCTCCGGCCGCACGCCAAGACGCACAAGACACCGCGCATCGCCGACCTGCAACGGCACGCGGGCGCCCTCGGCCTCACCGTCGCCACCGTCGGTGAGGCCGAGGTGTTCGCGGACGCCGGCCACACCGACCTGTTCGTCGCATATCCCCTGTGGTTGGACGCCGACCGCACCGCACGGATCCGCGCCCTGCTCGACCGCGCGTCGCTGGTCGTCGGCGTCGACTCCGCCGAGGGTGCGCGTCGGCTCGCCGCCCAGATCGGGGATGACCGGGACCGGCTTCGCGTCCGGGTCGAGGTCGACAGCGGCCACCACCGCAGCGGGGTCGCTCCCGAGGAGGCGGGCGACGTCGCCGAGGCCGCCGAGCGCGCGGGGCTCGTGGTGGACGGCGTGTTCACGTTCCCGGGGCACTCCTACTCCCCCGGCGCGCCGGCCGACGTCGCCGGGCAGGAGTCCGACGCACTCGGACGAGCGGCTGCTGCCCTGCGCCGGCGCGGCGTTGACGCGGTCGTGGTCAGCGGCGGCTCCACACCCAGCGCGCGCGAGACGACGGCCGGGGTGCTGACCGAGCTGCGGCCGGGCGTCTACGTGTTCGGCGACGCCCAGCAGTGGGAGCTCGGCGCCACCACGCCGGACCGGATCGCGCTGACCTGCTGGGCCACCGTCGTGAGCCACGCGGGCGGCCGGGTCGTGCTCGACTCCGGCAGCAAGGTCATCGCGGCCGATCGCTCCTCGTGGGCGACCGGGCACGGGCGCCTGCTCGATCACCCCGACGCGCGGATCGTGCACCTGTCGGAGCACCACGCGGTGGTCGACGGGTTAACCGGCGCACTGCCGCCGCTCGGGAGCCACTTGCGCGTCGTACCCAACCACGTCTGCAACGCCGTCAACCTCGTCGACGAGCTCGTCATCGTCCAAGGCGGTCGGGTCGTCGACACCTGGCCGGTCGCCGCCCGCGGAGCCAACACGTGAGCGCCGGCGAACCCTTCTCGCCCGACCTCGTCGTCTTCGACTGCGACGGCGTCCTCGTCGACAGCGAACGGCTGACCGTCGAGGTCGAGGCGCGAGTGCTGACCGAGCTCGGCTGGCCCATGGAAGCGGCCGAGGTCGTCGCCCGCTGGATGGGCCGGACGTCAGCCACCCAGCTCGCCGACATCGCCGAACGGCTCGGGGCCGAGGCGGCCGCACGCTTCGACGACCTCACCACCGCAGAGGTGCTCGCGGCGTTCGAAGCCGAGCTCGCCGCCGTGCCCGGCGTCGCCGACCTCGTCGACCACCTGCACGCCGCCGGCATCGCGACCTGCGTGGCCTCGAGCGGGAGCCACGACCGGATGGCGGTCACACTGCGGCTCGCCGGCCTGCGCGAGAGGTTCGAAGGCCGGATCTTCAGCGGCACCGAGGTCGAGCACGGCAAGCCCGCGCCGGACCTGTTCCTGCACGCCGCGCGCACCATGGGCGTCGAACCGGCGGGGTGCGCGGTCGTCGAGGACAGCGTGTACGGCGTACGCGCAGCTGTGGCCGCCGGGATGCGGGCCTACGGCTTCGGCGGCGGGCTGACCGCTCCGGATCTGCTCGCCGCGGAGGGCGCGGTGGTGTTCGACCGGATGATCGACCTCGTGGAGGTCTTCTCCCACTCCTCCTCGAGGAGCGCGTAGTCGGCCTCGGTCGACCACTCCCCCTTGAACCACTCGTTCTTCACCAGCAGCGCCTCGCGGCGCATCCCGAGCCGCTCGAGCACCGCCGCCGACCCGGTGTTGCGGGCCTCGATGCGCGCGATGATCCGGTGCATGCCCATGAGGTCGAAGCCGATCTCGAGCATCGCCCGGGCACCCTCGGTCGCGAGGCCGCGGCCCCAGAAGTCCGGGTGCAGCACGTAGCCGACCTCGCCGCCGCGGTGCTGCACGCTCCGCAGGAACAGGATGAACTCCCCCACCAGCCGACCCGACTCCTTGTCGAAACCGGCCAGCGTGACGCCGTCCCCGTCCTTCTCGAGCACGACGGTCTGGTGTCGCTGCAGCGCCTCGCGGGACGCCTGTTCGTCGCGGGTCGCCCAGGGCAGGTAGCGCGCGACGTCGTCACGGCTGTGCATGTCGTGGAACGCGTCGAAGTCGTCGAGGGAGTACGGCCGCAGCAGCATCCGCTCCGTCTCGGCCCGATAGCCGGCGAAGTCCACTCAGACCACCTCGACCGCGACCGGCGTCTCGCGCTCGACCGTGCGGCTCACCGTGCACAGCCGGTCGTGCGAGCGCTGCACCGCGCTCGGCAGCACCGCCCTGGCGGCGTCGCCCTCCTCGCCGTCCGGGAAACGCACCTCGAGCCGCACGACGATGTCTTCCATGCGGTTGCCGGTCTCGTCGCGCACCTTGGTCCCGCTCGCGTGCACCTCGAAGGTCGTCGGCTCGGCCCGTTTGACGGTGATGTAGTCGACGTCGGCCGCGGTGCAGCCGGCGATCGCGGTCAGCAGCAGCTCGACCGGTGTGAACTCGTCACCGCCGCCGTCGCCGGCCCCGAACCGCAGCGTTCCGCCGCGCGGGTTCACCGCCTCGTACTGGCCCAACCCCAGCCGGGTGATCTCGACGCTGCGTACGCTCCCGTCGGTCATGCGCCGAACTGTGCCACAGCACGCTCAGCAGCCCGCGAACAGTCGGCCCGGGTCGAACAGCTCGGGCATGTCCCGACGCAACACCGGCTCGGCGACGTCCTCCTCGAGCGAGCCCGAGCCCGACTCGCGAGCCCCGTCAACCGAGAGGGAGTACGTCGTGGTCTGCACGTCCCAGGCCATGATCACGCCAGGCGGCTCGGCGGTCGTGGCGCTCACCACTTCGATCGTGCCGTCGCCGCAGCGCACCGTGGTCGGGGCCATGCCGCCGTCGGTCGCGACGAACGGCACGATCGGCTCGTCGTTGGCGGTGACCTCGCGGATCGAGTCCTGACCGACGAGGTACAGGTGCGGCTGGAAGCCTCCCCGCGGGTGCACCCCGCCATCCACGCGCACGAGCACGCTGTCACCCAGGTCGCCCGCGTCGAGCACCCTGACCGTGTCGCCGTCGAGCTCGGCCTGCTTCACGTCCACGCCGACCACTCCCGCCCGGCCGGACGCCACGAGCGAGCCGGCGCACGGACCCTCGTCCGGGACCTTCAGCTGCATCTGGGCCGGCCAGGCGTCGTGCCGCAGCGTCGTCGACGCTCCCCCTGCGGCCTCGAACGCGTCCGGTGCGCAGTCGCGCCACGCCCGGAGAGCCGGGCCGGGCTTCACGTCGCCGCTGTCGGAGTCCCCGGCACCGCCCTCGGACGCACCCTGCTGCGACCCGCAGCCGGCCAGCACGGCCGACGCGAGCAGGGCGGCCACGACCGGTGCGCGTCTCATGCCGATCAGACGCGCCGTCACAGCAGGGGGTTCCGCCGCGCGAGGCTCGCGGTCCGCCGGCGTACCCACTCCAGGCAGTCACGCAGGAACGACCGCAGCCCGTTGTCGAACGCCGTGGCGGATAGCGCCGCGTCCGCCGCCACCGTCAGCTCCAGCACCATCCCGCCGACGATGAGCCCGGCGATCAGGTCGGCGAACCAGTGCCAGTTCAGACTCAGCGACACCACGACCATCAGCACCGACAGTGCCGCCACCGCGGACCACAGCACGGCCGCCTCGCGCCGGCTGACGCCGTGGTAGCGCGACAGCAGGTACACCGCGAGGCCGTAGACCAGCACGATGTTCGCGGTGTGCCCCGACGGGTAGGCCATGCCGCCGATGAAGAACGACGGGTCGGCGGGAGCCGGCTGCCCTCGCCCCAGCGACAGCTTGAGGATGCCCACGACGAGGTTGAGCGTGAGCACCGCGCCGACGGCGATGACCGCCGGGCGCCACGACCGCTGGTTGCGGCAGCAGCGCCAGACCACGAGCGCCAGGATCGGCAGGCAGATGGCTCGCTGGCCGACCCGGTCGAACAGGTGGAGCACGGGCACCCAGCCCTCGGGCGGCGGATCGAGGTTGAAGTACTGGTCGAGCGCCATGAGACGTGTCATCACCAGCACGGTGAAGGCGACGAAGACCAGCGCCAGGAACCCGGCGAGTGCGAGCGCCGACGAGACCTCGCTCGTCCAACCCTCGTGGGGACTCGGCACCTCCGGCCGGTCCGCCCTTCGCCTGCGCAGCCTGCGCACTCCGCCTCCGATCGCACCCGGGCAGGGTGCCGGGCCGGTCCGCAGCACCCTGAGACTCCAGCCTCGCCTTCGCCCCCAAATATAGGGTTCCCTCGTGAGCCCGAACCGACGCCCCGGACCGTCGGTGCGCACCCGCGTCAGAGAGGTCCGCGCCACCGGGACTGTCGCGCGGGAGGACCGGCTGGCGACCGAGGAGCCGCTCGAGATCCGCTGCTCGTGGCCGGGCGTGGAAGCGCACCGGATCGCCGTCACGATGCGCACGCCGGGGCACGACTTCGAGCTGGCGGCGGGGTTCCTGTTCGCCGAGGGGGTCGTTGGGGTGCAGGAGCATCTGCGCACCGTGGCCTACTGCACCGACACTTCCCTGACTCCCGAGCAGGAGTACAACGTCGTCACCGTCGACCTGGCCGGGCCGCCGCTGCGTCACCCGTCGGCGCGGTACGCCGGACTGGCGGGCGCGTCCTCGGCGTGCGGGGTGTGCGGCGCCGAGAGCATCGACGACGTGCTGTCGCTGCGCAGCAGCGCGCTCGCCGGACGCGACGATGCCGAGCCGGTGACCGTCGACCGGGAGATCGTCCACAAGCTGCCGGCACGTCTGCGCGAGGCCCAGCGCGTGTTCGACTCCACCGGCGGTCTCCATGCCGCGGGCCTGTTCACCGCCGAGGGCGAGCCGCTCGTCGTGCGCGAGGACATCGGGCGGCACAACGCCGTCGACAAGGTGGTCGGCCACCGTCTGCTCGCCGGCGTCCCCACCGCCGTACCCGTGCTCGCGGTCAGCGGCCGCATCGGCTTCGAGGTCGTGCAGAAGGCAGTCGCGGCGGGCGTCGGCGTCCTCGCCGCGGTCGGCGCACCGTCCAGCCTCGCGGTGGACCTCGCCCGCCGGGCGGGGCTGTGCGCGGTGGGCTTCGTCGACGCCGAGCGCTTCGTCGTCTACAGCGCTCCCGAGCGGCTCGGCGTGTGAGCACCTGACTGTCGGCACGCCCGATTAGCGTTCGGGGCGATGCGAGTCCTGCACACCTCCGACTGGCACCTGGGACGGTCCTTCCACCAGGTGGGGCTGCTCGATGCCCAGGCGGCGTTCGTCGACCACCTGCTGGCGACGGTCGAGGAGGAGCGGGTCGACCTCGTTGTCGTGTCCGGTGACATCTACGACCGCGCCCTCCCGCCGGTCGACGCGGTCGAGCTCGCCGACGAGACCTTCGCCCGGCTCGCCGCCTCACGCGCCCAGGTCGTGGTGACCAGCGGCAACCACGACTCCCACGTCCGACTCGGCTTCAACGCCCGGCTGGCCGACGCGGCCGGCGTGCACCTGCGCACGCGTCACCAGGACGTCGGCACTCCCGTGCTGCTCGAGGACGAGCACGGACCGGTGGCCGTCTACGGCCTGCCCTACCTCGAACCCGACGCGGTGCGCGGCCCCTGGCAGCTGTCCGCCCGCAGTCACGAGGCCGCGCTCGCCGAGGCGATGCGTCGCGTGCGCGCCGACCTCGACGGGCGTCCGGACGCCCGGTCGGTGGTGATGGCGCACGCGTTCGTGGCCGGCGACCCCGAGGTCGCGCCCGCGATGGCCAGCGACAGCGAACGCGACATCTCCGTCGGCGGCGTGCAGCTGGCCCCCGCGAGCCTGTTCGCCGGCATCGACTACACCGCGCTCGGCCACCTGCACGGTCGACAGACGTTGAGCGAGACCCTTCGCTACAGCGGCTCGCCGCTGGCCTACTCCTTCTCCGAGGGGCGCCACACCAAGGGGTCCTGGCTCGTCGAGCTCGGGCCCGTTGGCGTGGAGCGCGCCGACTTCGTGCCGGCGCCGGTGCCCCGGCAGCTCCGCAGCATCCGTGGCCGGTTGGAGGACCTGCTGCGCGACCCGGTGCTCGCCGACGCCGAGGACGCCTGGGTGCAGGCCACGATCACCGACGCCCGCCGCCCACTGCACGCGATGGAGCGGCTGCGGTCCCGCTTCCCACACGCGCTGCTGCTGGCGTTCGAGCCCGAGGGCGCGCCGCGTGCGCGCGGCCCCGCGCTCCCCCGGGTCGACGGCCGCTCCGACCTCGACGTCGCGCTGGGCTTCGTCGCCGAGGTGCGCGAGCTCGAGGCCACCACCGAGGAGACCCTGCTGCTGCAGCTGGCCTGCGACTCCTGCCGGATCAACGAAGACCGTGACGCGGACCGCTTCATCGACGTGCGCGAGTCGGGGTGACGCCGTGAGGTTGCATGCCCTGACCGTCACCGCGTTCGGACCGTTCCCCGGCACCGAGCACGTCGACTTCGACGCGCTCAACGACGCCGGCCTGTTCCTGCTCTCCGGGGCGACCGGCGCCGGCAAGACCAGCATCCTCGACGCGGTCTGCTTCGCGCTCTACGGCCAGGTCCCGGGCGTGCGCGGCATCAAGACCTTGAAGTCGCAGCACGCCTCCGACGATGCGCGCCCCGAGGTGGTGCTCGACTTCAGCGTGCGCGAGCGACGTCTCGTCGTACGCCGTACTCCCGAGTGGACGCGGCCCAAACGCCGCGGCGACGGCACCACGACCGAGAAGGCCAAGGCCACCATCGCCGAGGTGCGGTCTGACGGCGAGCACCTGCTCAGCCATCGCGCGGCCGAGGTCGGCCAGCTGGTGTCGGACCTGGTCGGCATGCAGTCGAGCCAGTTCCAGCAGGTGGCGATGCTGCCGCAGGGCGAGTTCCAGCGGTTCCTGCACGCGTCCTCGCAGGAGCGTCACGAGGTGCTCCAGCGGCTGTTCCACACCGACCGGTTCGCGCGCATCGAGGACTGGGTGGCCGACCACAGCCGCGAGCGGCGCGCCGCTGCCGCGGAGGGACAGTCGACGGTGCAGCGGCTGGTCGACACGCTGGCCGAGCACGCCGGGGTCCCGGTGCCCGAACCGCTCGGTCCCGAGGGACTGGTCCACGCTTCCGGCACCGGCGAGACCCTGACGTGGGCCCGCGCCCTGCTCGACGACGCCACCACCCGGCACGTCGTCGCGGCGGCCGCGCACGATCAGGCGAGCCGGTCCGAGGCCGAGGCGTCGTGCGCGCTCGAGCAAGCCCGTCGAGTCGAGCAGCTACGCGCTCGGCGTGCCGAGGCCGAGGCGGCGCTGGCCGCCCTGCACGAGGATGCCGACGCGCTCGACGAGGCCGCCAGCGCCCTCGACGCCCACCGGCGGGCGGGTCGCGTGCTGCCCGCCCTTGCCGTGCTCGACCGCGCCACCCGCGAGGCCGACACAGCCGCCTCGCGGGCGGACCGAGCCGCCTCCACCGCCGCTGCGCGAGGACTGTCGCCGGCGCCGACGTGGACCGACACCGTGGCCTCGTTGCGCGACCGGACCGGGCGCGCCGAACGGCTCCTGCCGCTGCTCGCCGAGCACGCCGACGCGGTCTCGACGCTGGATGCCACCCGCCGCGAGCTGTCGGGCGCCACGGCGAGGCGCGAGACGGCGGCGCACGAGCAGGCCGCGCTCCCGACGCGACGTGACGAGCTGCGCGCCCGGCTCGACGAGGCACGCGACCGGGCCGGCCGAGTGGAGGCGCACCGGCTCCAGGCGACGGCGTCCCGGCAGCGCGCCCGCGCCGCCGAGGCGCTGCCCGCCGCTGAGGCGGAGGTCGAGCGGCTCGCCGACGAGGTCCGCGACGCCCGCGACCGCGCCGCCGATGCGCGCGAGCACATGCAGGACCTGCTGCAGCGGCGGCTCGACGGCATCGCCGCCGAGCTCGCCGGCCGGCTGGAGGACGGCGTCGCCTGCGCGGTCTGCGGGTCGACCGACCACCCCTCCCCCGCCACCAGCGAGCACCACCCCGTGACCGACGACGAGCAGGCCGCCGCGGGCGCCGCCTTCGACGACGCGCAGCGCCTCCACGCCGACCTCGCCGCCCGCGAGGCGGACGCCCGGCGTCAGGTCGCGTCGCTGCGGGAGCAGGCCGCAGGCCGCTCCGCCGCCGACTGGGCCGACGAGGTCGCCCGGCTCCGGTCCGACCTGGCCGCCGCCGAGACCGCCGCGACCGAGGCCGGGACGCTGCAGTCGGAGCTCGCCGACGTCGAACGTCGCCTGGCCGCGGCCGACGACGCACTCCGCGCGGCCGAGCTGCGCGTCGCCGAGCTCACCGAAGCCGAACGTGCTGATGAACAGCGCGTCGCGCGGGCCGAGGATGCCCTCGCCGCGGCGTCCGCGGACCTCGGACTCGGTGACACCGAGCCGGCGGACGGCGTACCGGCACTGCTCGCCCGGCTCGAGGCCGACCTGGCTGCGGCTGAGCTCGCGAGCGACACCGCCGAGGTCGCCGTCGCCGCGGCCGAGCGGGTCTCCGAAGTGTTCGCGCACGCGCTCGACGTCGCCGCAGACGAAGGTTTCGAGAGTCTCGACGCCGTCCGGGACGCCCTGATCACCGAGACCGTCCAGCGCCGTCACGAGGCCCTGCTCGTCGAGCATGCGCGCCGCGACGCCGCAGCCCGCGCGACCCTCGACGACCCGGCGCTCGCCGATGTCCCGGACGGCGAGCCAGCCGACCTGGATGCGCTCGCGGGTGCCGCACGCGAGGCGCGCGAGACGCTCGCCGCCGCGACGCGTGAGCTGCACGTCGCCGAGCAGGGGCTCACCGCGGTGAGGAGCCTCGTCGACCGGCTCGACGCGGCGCTCACCGCCTGGGCGCCTGCTCGTCAGGACTACGAGCTCGCCGAGTCGATGTCGCGGCTGGTGCGCGGGATGGGCGGCGACAACCAGCTCCAGATGCGGCTGTCCGCCTACGTCCTGGCCACCCGGCTCGACCAGGTGCTCGACGCCGCCAACGAGCGGCTGTCCCACCTGCGTGACCAGCGCTACCTCCTCCAGCGCACCGACCGCGCGGCCCGGCGTGGCTCGCAGGCCGGGCTCGGTCTCGAGGTGGTCGACCAGTGGACCGGCGACGTGCGCGACCCCGCGACGCTCAGCGGCGGGGAGACGTTCGTCGTCTCGCTCTCGCTGGCGCTCGGCCTCGCCGACGTCGTCACCCACGAGGCCGGCGGCGTCGAGATCGAGACGCTGTTCGTCGACGAGGGGTTCGGCGCCCTCGACGCCGACACACTCGACGACGTGATGGACCGGCTCGACGGGCTGCGCGCCGGCGGCCGCACGGTCGGCATCGTCAGCCACGTCACCGAGCTCCGGAGCCGGATCCCGGTGCAGCTCCACGTCGACAAGACCCCGGCGGGGTCGTCGATCCGGCTGCCCGCCCTCGTCGGATGATGGTCGCGTGCCGCGCACCCCGAGCCAGTCGTCCGAAGCACGCCGCATGGTTGCCGTCATCGACCTCGACGGCGTCGTCGCCGACGTCCGGCACCGGCTGAAGTACGTCGAGACCCGGCCCAAGGACTGGCGGCGCTTCTTCGGCGCGGCCCCGAAGGACCCGCTGCTCGAGGAGGGCCGCCGCGTCGTCGAGGCGCTCGCGGAAGTGCACGACGTCGTGTACCTGTCCGGGCGGCCGGAGTACTGCCGCGACGACACCCAGGCGTGGCTCGACAATCACGAGCTGCCGCCGGGACCGGTGCGGCTGCGGCCGTGGGGTGACCACCGGCCAGCGCGCGAGTTCAAGGTCGAGGTGCTCCGCGAGCTGAGCCGCGACCGCGAGATCGCGGTGCTCGTCGACGACGACCCGTTGGTGTGCGACGCGGCGCGGGCCGCCGGCTTCGACGTACTCCCCGCGACCTGGATGGGCGACGCCCCGACCCTGCTCGAGGCGCAGGAGGTCGACGGCGAGACCTGAGCCCGCGGCACGCCACCCGGGTGTCGGATGCGCCGGGAGCGCTTCGCTAGGTTCGTCGCATGACCAGCACGTCCACGACGCGGGACGCCGAGATCGACCCGACGTTCACCGCGCTGCCCTACCGCAAGATGGCCGAGGCCGCGCTGGCGCGCTGCCAGGACTTCCACGTCGACCACGCCGACTTCCGGTTCGAGCGCGTGCGCTACCAGGACATCCGGGTGCGCGACGGGCGGCTCCAGGGAGCCTCCGACCGCGAGGACATCGGCTTCGCCGTGCGCGTGATCCTCAACGGTGCGTGGGGCTTCGCGTCCGGCGTGGTGCTCACCCCCGACTCGGCGGTGCAGGTCGCCGAGACCGCGCTGCAGACCGCGCAGGTCGCGGCGGCGATGACCTCCCGCCCCGTGGTGCTCGCGCCCGAGCCGACGTACGGCGACGTCACCTGGGTCAGCGCCTACGAGATCGACCCGTTGGCCGTACCTCTGAGCGACAAGGTCGAGCTGCTGCGCGACCTCTCGGCGCGGCTGTACGACGCCCCCGGCGTCGCGCACTCCAGCGGCGAGCTGCGCCAGGTGCTGGAGAACAAGTTCTACACCGATCTCGCCGGCACCACGACGACCCAGCAGCGGGTCCGGCTGCTGCCCGAGCTCGAGGCGTTCGGCACCAACGACGAGACCGGCGTGTTCGACTCGATGCGCACGATCGCGCCGCCGGTCGGCCGCGGCTGGGAGTACATGGTCGGCGGCATCCACGACTGGGACGCCGAGGTCGCGCAGCTGCCCGAGCTCCTCGCCGAGAAGCTCAAGGCGCCGTCGGTCGAGGCCGGCCGCTACGACCTGGTCATCCACCCGTCGAACCTCTGGCTCACCATCCACGAGTCGATCGGGCACGCCACCGAGCTCGACCGCGCGCTCGGCTACGAGGCCAACTACGCCGGCACCTCGTTCGCCACGATCGACCAGCTCGGCAAGCTGCAGTACGGCTCCTCGATCATGCACGTCACCGGCGACCGCACCGTGGAGCACGGCCTCGCCACGATCGGATACGACGACGAGGGCGTGCAGACCCAGGAGTGGGACATCGTCAAGGACGGCGTCCTCGTCGGCTACCAGCTCGACCGGTCGATGGCGCACGAGTACGGCGCGGAGCTCAACGGCGGCCGCAGCAACGGCTGCGCCTACGCCGACTCCCCCGGGCACATCCCGATCCAGCGCATGGCCAACGTCTCGCTGCAGCCCTCCGCCGACGGCCCCGACACCGACGGCCTCATCAGCGGCGTCGAACGCGGCATCTACATCGTCGGCGACCGGTCCTGGTCGATCGACATGCAGCGCTACAACTTCCAGTTCACCGGCCAGCGGTTCTACAAGATCGAGAACGGCCGGGTCGCCGGGCAGCTGCGCGACGTCGCCTACCAGGCCACCACCACCGACTTCTGGCGCTCGATGGAGGCGGTCGGCGGTCCCCAGACCTGGGAGCTCGGCGGCGCGTTCAACTGCGGCAAGGCCCAGCCCGGCCAGGTCGCCGCCGTCTCGCACGGCTGCCCGTCCGCCCTGTTCCGTGGCGTCAACGTCCTCAACACCACCGCCGAGGGAGCAGCATGAACAGCCGCTCGAGCACCCCGCAGCAGCTCGTCGAGTACGCCCTGAAGGCGTCGCGCTCGGACCACTGCGTCGCGATCGTCCGCGACTCGACCAGCGCCAACCTGCGCTGGGCCAACAACACGCTGACCACCAACGGCGTCATGCACTCCGTCACCGTCACCGTGATCGCGTTCCACGAGGGCGCCGAGGGCGTGGCCACCGGCTCGGTGACGTCGAGTGCGGCGAGCACCGAGCAGGTCGACCGGATCGTCGAGGCCGCCGACGCAGCCGCAGCGGCGGGTTCGCCCGCCGAGGACGCGCAGGAGCTCGTCACGGGCGACGCCGCCGACGACTGGGACGAGGCCCCCGGCACCACGTCGATCGAGGTGTACGCCGACGTCGCACCCGCGCTCGGCGAGGCGTTCGGCCGCGCAGGTGCCGAGGGCCGCGTGCTCTACGGTTTCGTCGACCACGACGTGACCACGACGTACCTCGGCTCGACGACCGGGCTGCGCCTCCGGCACGTCCAGCCCACCGGCCACTACGGCTGTACCGGCAAGAACGCCGACCTCACCACCAGCGCCTGGGTCGGCGGCGCCACCCGCGACTTCAAGGACGTCGACGTCGCCGCCGTGGAGGCCGAGCTCGTCCGCCGGCTCGGCTGGGCCGAGCGCCGCGTCGACCTGCCGGCCGGCCGCTACGACACGGTGCTGCCGCCGACCGCGGTCAGCGACCTGATGATCTACGCCTACTGGACCGCCTCCGCCCGCGAGGCGCACGACGGCCAGACGGTGTTCTCCCGCCGCGGCGGCGGCACCCGCATCGGCGAGGCGCTGTCGTCCAAGCCGGTCCAGGTCTACTCCGACCCGGCCTACCCCGGCCTCGGCGCGAGCACGTTCGTCACCGCGTCGTCGAGCAGCAACGTCGAGAGCGTCTTCGACAACGGTCTGCCCCTCGGTCACACCGACTGGGTCAAGGACGGCACGCTCACCGCGCTGCTCCAGACCCGGCACTCCGCCGAGCTGACCGGCCAGCCGGTGACGCCGTACGTCGACAACCTCATCGTCGAGGTCGACGGCTCGACCGGCTCGACCGACGACCTGGTCGCCGGCATGGAGCGCGGCCTGCTCCTGACGTGCCTGTGGTACATCCGCGAGGTCGACCCGCAGACCCTGCTGCTCACCGGGCTGACCCGCGACGGGGTGTACCTCGTCGAGAACGGCGAGGTCGCCGGCGCGGTCAACAACTTCCGGTTCAACGAGTCGCCGGTGGACCTGCTGGGCCGGGCGGCGGAGGCGGGCCGTACGGAGA
>NZ_CAMPGZ010000072.1 GCF_946885725.1 uncultured Nocardioides sp. | reverse complement strand
CCCACGACTTCAGCAGGCGCTGGCCGGCTCCGAGGTAGTCCGAGGGCATCAGCACGTCGAGCAGGTACGGCACCATCGTCGGCGCGAACCCGTGCTTCTCGTCGAGCTGCATCTGCGCCATGTCGCCGACGCTGAGCTTCTCCTTCTGCTCGAGCATCTCGACGATGCGCTGGCTGCGGTAGCCGTACGCCCAGTCGCCGGTGAGGTGGAACGGGTAGTCCCTGCCCACCACGGCCTGGTTGGCGGTCGCGACGTACCCGGCGTCCGGGTCGAGCACGGTGGGCAGCGCGTCGAACGGGACGTACTTGCCGGTCCAGTCGTTGGCCGGCAGCCACCCCTCGGCCGGGTAGTCGCCGTCGTTGCCTGACTTGCGGATCGGGATGAGGCCGGGGGCCTGGTAGCCGATGTGGCCTTCGCGGTCGGCGTACACGATGTTCTGCGAGGGCGCCGCGAAGTCGGCCGCGGCGGCCCGGAACTCGTCCCAGTCACTCGCGGCGTTGAGCTCGAAGATCGCGTCCGCGGTGTTGGCCGGCTGCAGGGCGGTCCATGACAGCGCCACGCCGTACCCGTTGCCTCGCTCCGGTGCGCCCTCCTCGACGGGAGAGTTCGCGCCGACCGTGCTCAGCTCCGCGGAGACGTCGGAGAGCAGCGGGCCGTGGCGGGTCGACCGGACCGTGAACGTGAACGGCTCCTCGCGGCCGAGCACCTCGATGGTCTCGTCGCGGAGCTTCAGGTCGTGCAGCTCACCGTCGTACTCGTAGCGCTGGCCCTCGATCTTCTCGAGATAGAGGTCCGTGACGTCCGGCCCGAGGTTGGTGAAGCCCCAGGCGATGTCCCGGTTGTGGCCGATGATCACGCCGGGCAGGCCGGAGAACGTGAAACCGGTGACGTCGAACGGACAGGTGTCGTCGACCTCCCGGCAGTGCAGGCCCATCTGGTACCAGATCCCCGGCACCGAGACCCCGAGGTGCGGGTCGTTGGCCAGGATCGGCCGCCCGGTCGTGGAGTGCTGCCCGTCAACGACCCAGCTGTTGCTGCCCAGGCCCTTGCCACGGCCGAGCAGCTGCGGCATCGCGTCGAGGCCCTCCTGCAGGTCGGCCAGCACGTCGGTGACCTCGCTGCCCCAGGCCGGGCGGGCCGGCTTGCGGGTGCCGGGCCGGGTCGCCTCGTCCTCGTAGACCCCGTCGACGACGGCGCCCTGCCGGACGATGGGCTGGTGCCGGCCGTAGGGGTACGGCGGGAACAGCCCGGCGATGTCGTCCTCGCTGTAGCGGCCGGCGAGGACCGCCCGGGTGATCTCGTCCTCCATGTTGCTGCGGAGGTCCCACGCCATCGCCTTCAGCCACGCGACCGAGTCGACCGGCTCCCACTCCTCCGGCGCGTAGTCGAGGCCGTTGAGCGCGAGTACGGCGTACTCCAGTGACATCGACGACGGCCGGTGCGTGTCGATGTAGGCGTTGACGCCGTCACTGAACGCCTCGAGGTACGCCAGCGTCTCGGGGTCGAGCAGCGAGAGCTCCTTCTCGGCCACCTCGTGCCAGCCCATCGTTCGGATGAACTTGTCGGTGTCCAGCGCGCTCTCGCCGAGCATCTCCGACAGCCGCCCGGCGGTGATGTGCCGGCGCACGTCCATCTCGTAGAACCGGTCCTGCGCCTGCACGTACCCCTGCGCGTAGAAGAGGTCGTGCGGGGTGTCCGCGTAGATCTGCGGCACGCCAGACTGGTCTCGCAGCACCTCGACGTCGCCGGTCAGGCCGGGAACCGCGATCTCCCCCTCGGTCTCAGGGAACGACGACCGGACCAGGGCGACGGCGGCGACCAGCGCGATGACGACGACCAGCACGACACCCGTGACGACGTACATCGCCCAGCGCCCGGCGCGCGGCCATGCCCGGAACTGCTCCCGGAGTCCGACGCGTCGCTCCTGGTCTACGGGGCCGCCACCCGGCTCGCCACCCGTGCTCGCGGTGCTCGGGGGCGCGGGGGTGTCGGACACGGCGGACATTCTGCCGCCCGGGTCCGGGAAGTTGGCGAACGGGCTCGGTGTTGCGATAATTAGCAATCGGACCCCTCGAGTGCCAGCCGTGAGCCGGACGCGGGTGGGTCGCTGCTCGTTCGACCCGATGGAGGACCCCGTGCCGACCTACCAGTACGCCTGCACCGAGTGCGACCACGCCTTCGAGCAGTTCCAGAGCTTCACCGACGACGCGCTGACCGTCTGCCCCGAGTGCGAGGGCCGGCTGCGCAAGGTCTTCAACGCCGTGGGCGTCGTGTTCAAGGGCTCCGGCTTCTACCGCACCGACTCCCGCGCGAGCTCCAACGGCTCCTCGAGCAACGGGTCCGCCGGCTCGTCGTCCAACGGCTCGAGCGGCGGCAAGAGCGAGAGCTCGTCCTCCAGCTCGTCCGACTCGTCCTCGAGCGGCTCGTCCACCCCGGCCGAGGCCGGCTCCGCCGCCTGACCCACGCCCGCGCCGCTGCACGGCCGGCCGTTCGACGGCGCCCGCAGAACATATGTTTCCGGCGCCCGCCGGCACCGAACCTGTGGACAACGGCCGACGCGGCCGTCGCCGCGTCCCTAGCCTCGGGGGATGAGCACCGCACCGCCGCTCCCCCGACCCCGTCCGGCGCGCGCCTGGCGACGCGTTCGCCGGGCGGTCCTGGCTCGTCGCCGCCCGCTCGCCGCGGTCCTGGCCGGTCTAGCCGTGCTGGCCGGGGTGCGGGCGTACGCCGCACCACCCCCGCCGACGGTCGAGGTGCTCACCGCCGCGCACGACATCGCCCCCGGCGCCACTGTCGCGCCCGACGACCTCGTGCGACGCCCGTTCCCGCCCGACGCCGTGCCCGACGGCCTGGTCCGGTCAGCCGGCGAGGCGGTCGGTCGCACCACCACCGGGCCGATCCGCGCCGGCGAGCCGCTCACCGACGTACGCCTGCTCACCGACGACCTGCTCGCGCATCACCCCGGCACGGTCGCGGCACCGGTCCGGATCGGAGACCCCGGAGCCGTGCGGCTGCTGCGCGTCGGCGACCGGATCTCGCTGTATGCCGCCGACCCGCAGGGCGAGCGGGAGCCGGTGGAGGCGGCGACGGCGGTGCCGGTGATCGCCCTCCCCCGAGCCCGGGACGAGGGGGTCGACTCCGTGTCGGGCGCGCTGGTCGTCGTCGCGGTACCACCCGCGACCGCCCGCACCCTCGCCGGGCTCGGCGTCTCGTCGTTCCTCTCGGCGGTGCTGGTCCGCTAGCGTGCCAGGCATCAGCCGCACATCGGGCGCGGCTCGTCCCAGGAGGAAGCACATGCTGCAGGGATTCAAGGCGTTCATCATGCGGGGAAACCTCGTCGAGCTCGCGGTCGCCTTCATCATCGGCGGCGCGTTCGCGACCGTGGTGACAGCGTTCACGGCGGTGCTCCTGTCGCTGATCAGCAAGCTGACCGGCGAGGGCGTCAACTTCGACTCCTACCAGCCCGGCAACGTCCCTGTCGGCCCGTTCCTCACCGCCCTGATCGCGTTCCTGATCATTGCGTTCGTCGTCTACTTCTTCGTCGTCACGCCCTACAACAAGCTCCAGGAGCGCATGGCCAAGGGCGAGGAGCCGGCCCCGCCGGCCCCCGAGATCGCGCTGCTGACCGAGATCCGCGACCTGCTGGCGGGCCGCCCGAGCTCCGCCGACGTGCGCCTCGACGAGAGCACCGGCGGTACGACGACCAGCAGCTGACCAGCTGACCCGCTGGCCGTCAGGCGCTCAGTCGCCGTGGTGAGGCGGGCGCTGCCGGCGTAGCCACTCCTCCGACGAGCGGTCGGAATGACCACCGGAGTCGTCGCGGTCGTCCCGCGTCGACTCCGGCAGTACGTCGCCGAAGACCTGTGCCCGGCGCCGCGCCCGTTCGCGCGCGGCCCGGGCCTTGTCGTCCGGGCTCGACCCGTTCTCGTCCTCGGGCTGCGGGTCCGGCTGCGGCGACTCGGGCCGGGTCATCGGGCGGCGAGCAGGGCGACGTTCGCCTCGAGCCACCCGGCGTCGAAGACCGGTCGCTGTGGCGCCCACCCGGTCGACGCGGTGAAGTGGTCGCTGCACACGCGCAGCGACCGCGAGAGCGGCTCGGCCCGGTGGCCGACGACCTTGGTCATGAGCGGGCTGAGGAAGCCCACGTCGTCCCGGCCGACCGCCTCGGCGTACGCCCGGACGTAGTCCGCGCGCCGCACCGGCTGGCCGCCGACGTTGTAGACACCGCTCGGCGCGGTGAGGGCGGCGACGATCGCGGGCCCGAGGTCGTCGGTGTGGATCGGGTGCAGCCAGCCGTCCGGGTCGCCGAGACCGACGTTGCGACCCTGCGCCGCGGCGCGGACCTGCCAGCGCGTGAAGTCGTCGTCGCCGACGATGAAGCCGAACCGGAGCACGACGCCGATCCGCGAGTCGCACGTGTAGTCCTGCACCTGGGCCTCGGCGACCGAGGCCGGCTCGGTGGCCTTGGTGATGTCGAGCGGCGACCCCTCCGCGACCCAGGCGTCACCCTGATCGGCGTACAGCTGCGACACGCTCTCCTGGATGATCCGCCGCACGCCAGCCTCGCGCGCTGCCTCGACGACCCGGCGCACACCCTCGGTGCGCAGCCGGTCGTTGTCACGCCAGGCGCCGGGTACGGCGCCCGCCAGGCCGACCGGGATGTGGGTCGCGCAGCTCACGACGGCGTCAGCGCCGGCGAACAGGTCGACGAGGGTGTCGTGGTCGAGCACCGACCCCATCCGCGGGGTCGCACCGAGCGCGGCGAGGCGGTCGGCCTTCTCGAGCGTGCGCGCCAGCCCGACGACCTGGTGGCCCGCGGCGACGAGGGCGCTGACCGCAGCCGAACCTATGACTCCCGTGGCACCCGTGACGGCGACCTTCACATGCGCGGCCTTCCTGATCGCGGCCCGTCCGGCCACCCCACCCAGAGGCACAGCCGATCCAGTCCTGTCGAAACGGTCCCCCCACAACACCCGACTGCTGCACACACCTGCGCGGTCAGGAGCCGGGGCACCCCGGCGTTCCGCGTGCCAGTGTCCGATAACGGCTTGGTAACGGCAAGTCCTAGGGGGAGATTCCGCGTCAAATCTCCGGTCCAGCCGTCCGCTCAGCGGACATCTTCCGGTCTCGCGGGGGTCCCGCGCGTGTCCCGCGAGCAGGGTCACCCCAGGTCAGGCCCGGCAACTGTTCCTGGGTCGGCGGGAGATCAGGCGCAGAGGCCGTTGGCCTCGGCCTCGGCGGCGCGCGCCGCCTCCTCGCGCTCCGCGCGCTTCGACGCGCTCTCCTGCCCGCCCTTGTCGCCCTTGTCGCCCTTGCCGGCGACCGAGCTCGGGTCTTGCGCGGCCGTGGTGATGCCCAGCGACTGACGCTTGGTCAGCGGCTCGTCGTGGCGCAGCCGCTCCCAGATCCGGTCCGCCTCAGGCGCGAGCTGCAGCCGGTTGGGGTCCGGCTCGTAGGTCTCGAACGGGATGCTCAGGAACTGGATCTTGTCGAGGCCGATGTCCTTGAGCTGCTTGGCCAGACCCGCGAGGTGCTTGAGGCTCGCGAGGCCGGGGTCGGTGGTCAGCGACTTGGTGGCGGCGTCCAGGAAGTTGTACAGCCGCACCGGGTTGGCGAGCGTGCCGGCGGAGATCGCCTTGTTGGCCATGGACGCGAGGAAGGTCTGCTGCCGCTTCATCCGGCCGATGTCGCCGTTCTCCGAGAGCCCGTGGCGCAGCCGGACGTAGCTGAGTGCCTGCTGCCCCTTCACCTCGTAGGAGCCGGCCGGAAGGTAGATCTTGCCGATGTCGTCGTTGACCTCCTCGGGCACGCACACGGGTACGCCGTCCAGGGCGTCGACCATTGCGCGGAAGCCGTTGAAGTCCACGACCACGAAGTGGTTGATGCGGATGTCCGAGATCTCTTCGACCGTCTTGATCGTGCAGGCCGGGCCGCCCACGGCGTACGCCGCGTTGAACTGGTTGAGCCCACCCGGGTCCGTGCCGGAGCCGTCCTTCTTCTCGCACTCGGGCCGCTCGACCATGAGGTCGCGCGGGATGCTCACGCCGTACGCGCGGGAACGGTCGGCCGAGAGATGCAGCAGGATCGTGGTATCCGACAGCCCGGGTGTGTCGCCGCCGATACCGCCGGCCTGCCCCTCGCGGGTGTCGGAGCCGAGCAGCAGGATGTTCAGCGGCTTGTGCTCGACGTCCTTCTGGACGATTTCGTCCGGCCGGTCGTCACCGAGCTGGTCGGTGACGTCGAGCGCCTCGATGTTGCCCTCGAGGTGGCGGTAGACGAAGAACCCCGCCGTGAGCGCGACGACCAGGACCGCAGCCACCGAGATGACAGCGGCCCTGAGCACGCGGTGCTTGCGCACCTCTTCGCGATGGCGGGGCGTGTGAGACATGGGGTCCTGCGGGTAGACAGCGTCGGACGGCAACCTCGGTATAGGACGACGCAGCACCTACCAGGGTTCCCGCGATCCATGATGCCGAACCGCCGGGCCAGTCGCGAAATCGGTCAGCGCGGGTCGGGCAGCCTCGTGATCCAGTAGTCCGCGGCAGCCGGGTCCTCGTTGCCGAACCGGGCGTTGACCGCCCACAGGAAGCGTCCGACGTCCGCGACGGTCGTCGGTACGTCGAGCTCGTTGCTCGTCTGCTCCTCCAGCACCCTTGCCTTGAGCCGGTTCTTCGACAGCCGGACGTCGACAACCATGTTGTCCTGGTTGCGCACGACGTGCAGGCCGCGCTTGCCGTCGGGCTCGAGTCCGTCGCCGTTGTCGAACGCGTAGCCGCGGGCGTCGATCGCGCGCGTGCGACCGGTGGCCTTGTCCACACGGAACAGCGTGCCGGTGTTGCTCTGCACGAGGATCAGCCACTTGCCGGACCGGATGATGCCGTTGGCGTTGAACCCGGTCTGGTAGTCGAGGTCACCTGTCAGCCGCATCCTCTTCGCCCGGTGCGACGCCGGAACCTTGTCGCCCTTGATGCGCACGACGCCGAGCTGCTGCTTCATCGAGTCGGTGGCGTACACCGCCTTGCGGGTCACGACAACATCGTTGATGAACCGGTTGTCGGGCTTGGGCAGCCGGTACGTCGCGAGCAGGCGGCCGTTGCTCGCGGAGTGGGCGCGGATCTCGCCGGCCGGTCCACCGGCGACCCAGATCACGTCGCGCCACCGGTCGTAGTCGATGCCGACCGCCGGCTTGCCGGTCTCGCTGCGCGGCAGCACCGTCGTCCGGCCGTTGCGCGGGTTGGCCCGCAGGATCTCGCCGGTCGCCAGCGACCCGACGTACAGCACGGACCCGTTGGTGGTGACGCCCTCGGGCTGCCACCCGGTCGGCAGGTCGATCCGCTGCTCGGCTCGGGCCGCCGGGGCGGCCCCGGCCGGTGGGGCCATGAGCCCGCTCGCGACGAGCGGCACCGTGACGACGGCGGCCGACGCTCGCAGGGACCAGGACTTCGACGACTTCGACACAGGAACCTCCAGGCTGTCGAGACGGCTCTGGTCATCGTGCCCCCAGCGACGCGCTGGGCCAGATTCGGACCGGCGATTCTCAGGCTGCTCTCAGGCTTGTCGCCGAGCGCCCCCGCCCTGGTGGGTCCGCGGCACGCGGCGCCGGCGCACGACTTCGGGGCGTTCTCTAGGCTGAACCGCGTCGGCGCACATCGCCGATGCCCTGTTGCGACCACGGAAGGACGGCCGCGTGCTGGCGCTGGTGCTCGCCCACCTCGCAGCGGCGCTGGCCGCCCCCGCGCTGATCGCCGCGCTCGGCCGCCGTGCCTTCCTGCTCCTCGCCGCCGTCCCGGCCGCCGCCGTGGTGTGGGCGGTGGCGCACACCGCGGCCGTCGCGGACGGCGACGTGGTCACTGAGACGGTGTCATGGGTGCCGACGCTCGGGCTCGACCTCGCCTTCGCGATGGGCTCGCTGCAGTGGGTGATGGTGCTGGTCGTGGCCGGCGTCGGCACGCTGGTGCTGGTCTACAGCGCGTGGTACTTCGGCGACGACGAGCCGGGCCTCCCCGCGTTCGCCGGGCACTTCGTCGCGTTCGCCGGCGCGATGCTCGGCCTGGTCGTCGCGGACGACCTGCTGCTGCTCTACGTGTTCTGGGAGCTGACCACCGTCTTCTCCTACCTGCTGATCGGCCACGACCCGACCAGGCGGGTCAGCCGGGCCGCCGGCCTCCAGGCGCTCGTTGTCACCACGTTCGGCGGGCTGGTGATGCTCGTCGGCGTGCTGATCCTGGGCATCGAGGCCGGCACGTTCCGGGTCACCGAGCTGCTGTCGTCGGCCCCGTCCGGTACGGCGGTGACGGTCGCCGTGCTGCTCCTCCTGGTCGGCGCGCTGACCAAGTCCGCGCTGTTCCCCTTCCACTTCTGGCTGCCCGCGGCGATGGCGGCGCCGACGCCGGTGAGCGCCTACCTGCACGCCGCCGCGATGGTGAAGGCCGGCGTCTACCTCGTCGCGATGCTCGCACCGGTATTCGTGGCGCCGGCCTGGCACGCCGTACTCCTCCCCCTCGGCGTCGCCACGATGCTGCTCGGCGCCTGGCGTGCGCTGCGGCAGGTGGACCTCAAGCTGCTGCTGGCCTACGGCACCGTCAGCCAGCTCGGCTTCCTGCTGGTGGTCGTGAGCATCGGCACGTACGCCGCGGCCCTCGCGGGCGTGGCGCTGCTGCTGGCGCACGCGCTGTTCAAAGCGGCGCTGTTCATGGTCGTCGGCATCATCGACAAGCAGACCGGGACCCGCGACCTGCGCACGCTGTCCGGTCTCGGCCGAGCGGCGCCCCTCCTCGCAGTTGTGGCCTGCGTCGCGGGCGCCTCGATGGCGGGCGTGCCGCCGCTCGCCGGGTTCGTGGCCAAGGAGAGCGTCTACAAGGCCGTCTCCGACGTGCCGCTCGAGGGGCAGGCGGGACTGAGCGGCGCGGCCGGCTGGGCGGTGCTGGCCGGGGTCGTGCTCGGCTCAGCCCTCACCGCGGCGTACACCGCGCGCTTCCTCTGGGGCGCCTTCGCCACCAAGACCGACGAGACGCCGGCTCCGGGCCACACCCGCTCGTTCCACACATCGCACGGACCGATCCCGGGCGGCTTCCTCGTCGCGCCGATCATGCTTGCCGGCCTCTCGCTGCTGGTCGGCTTCCTCGGCGGGCCCGAGACGACGATGCTGACGCCGTACGCCGAGGAGTTCCCGGTCCCGGCCGACACGCACGCCTACGACCTGGCGCTGTGGCACGGGCTCGGCCTGCCGCTGGCGCTCTCGGCGCTCTCGCTCGGAGTCGGCCTCGCGCTGTTCTGGCAGCGCCTCGCGTTCGGGCGGCTCCAGATGGCGGTCAGCCCGGGCTGGGGCGCGGAGCGCGGCTACCTGCGGGTGGTCCGCCGGGTCGACCGGATCGCGGTCGAGGTCACCGGTCTGACCCAGCGCGGCTCCGTGGCGATCTACCTCATCGTCGTGCTGCTCGTCGTCGTGCTGCTCCCGGGCTCAGCGCTGGTCGCCGCGATGGACCAGCCGACGCGGGTGGTCGCCTGGGACAACGGCGGGCAGGTCGTCGTCGCGGCCGTGATCGTCCTCGCCGCGGTGCTGACCATCCGCGCCCGGCGCCGCCTCAAGGCCGTGCTGCTGGTGGGCGTCACCGGCTACGGCACCGCGATGCTGTTCCTGCTGCACGGCGCGCCCGACCTCGCCATGACCCAGGTGCTCGTCGAGACCGTGACGCTGGTGGTGTTCGTGCTGGCGCTGCGCCGGCTCCCGGACTACTTCACCGACCGACCGTTGACGAGCTACCGCTACGTGCGGATGGCGATCGGCGCCGCGGTGGCGGTCGTGGTCGCGGGCACGATGCTGGTGGCCGCGGGCGCGCGCACCGCCCCGCCGGTCTCGGCGGCGTTCCCCGAGCAGGCGGTCAGCTACGGCGGCGGCCGCAACATCGTCAACGTCACGCTCGTCGACATCCGGGCCTGGGACACCATGGGCGAGATCTCGGTGCTGGTCGCCGCCGCGACCGGGGTCGCGAGCCTGGTGTTCATCCGCACCCGTACGGCGACGATCAAGACCGTCTCCCAGTTCACGCCGCACTGGCCGGCCGAGGCCACCGCGACCCGGCGCCGCGTCTGGCTGCCCGGCGGCCGGACCCTCGAGCCGGACCGCCGCTCGATCATCTTCGAGGTGCTCACCCGGCTGCTGTTCCACACGATCGTGGTGTTCTCGCTGTACCTGCTGTTCTCCGGGCACAACAACCCCGGCGGCGGGTTCGCGGCCGGCCTGGTCACCGGCCTCGCGCTGGTGGTGCGCTACCTCGCCGGCGGCCGCTACGAGCTCGACGAGGCCGCGCCGATCGACGCCGGCGTGCTGATGGGTACCGGCCTGTTCATCGCCGGCGCCTCCGCGGTCGCCCCGCTCGCCTTCGGCGGCACGATCCTGCAGAGCGCGGTCGTCGACCTGCACGTGCCGCTGCTCGGCGACGTCCACCTCGTCACGTCGCTGTTCTTCGACGTCGGCGTCTACGTGCTCGTCGTCGGCCTCGTGCTCGACGTGCTCCGCAGCCTCGGCTCCGCCATCGACCGGCACATCCGCCGCGACGAGAACGAGGCGGCCGAGGCGGAGATGGCCGGTGCCACCACAGGGCCGGAGGCGCCATGACCGTCAACATCACCCTCGTCGTCGCGGCGTCCGCGTTGATCGGGTGCGGCGTCTACCTCGTGCTCGAGCGGAGCCTGAGCCGGGTCCTGGTCGGCCTGGTGATGCTCGGCAACGGCATCAACGTGATGTTCCTCGTCGCCGGTGGTCCGGCCGGCCGGGCGCCGATCGTGGACAAGGACGCGGACCCCAGCGGTCTCGGCTCGCTGGTCGGTACGGCGATGAGCGACCCGCTCCCCCAGGCCCTGGTGCTCACGGCCATCGTGATCAGCCTGGCGACGTGCGCGTTCGTGCTGGCGATGGCCTACCGCAGCTGGCAGCTCACCGGCCACGACGACGTGCAGGACGACGTCGAGGACCGCATCATCCGCAGCCGCGCCGAGCACGACGAGGCCTCCGACAGCCACGACCTCGCCAGCGGTACCGCCCAGGACGACGAGCCGCACACCGACCACCCCGACACCGGCCTGGCCGAGGTGCCCGGGCCCGGCGAGAGGGAGCCGGCATGAGCCCGTCCACCTGGAGCTGGCTCGTGCCGCTGCCGGTGCTGCTGCCATTGCTGGGCGCGGCCCTCACGCTGATGGCGAGCCGGAGCCCCGCCGTACAACGGGCGGTCAGCACCGTCGCCCTGACCGCGGTCGTCGCGGTCGCCGTCGCCCTGGTCGTCTTGACCGACCGGCACGGCACGCAGGTGCTCTGGATCGGCGCGTGGCAGGAGCCGCTCGGCATCGCGCTGGTCGCCGACCGGCTCTCGGCGCTGATGCTGCTGGTGTCGACCGTCGTCACGCTCGGCGTGCTCGTCTACTCGATCGGCCAGGGCATGACCGGCGACGAGCGGGACACCCCGCTGACGATCTACCACCCGACGTTCCTGGTGCTGGCCGCCGGCGTGAGCAACGCGTTCCTCGCGGGCGACCTGTTCAACCTGTTCGTCAGCTTCGAGATGCTGCTGTTCGCGAGCTATGTGCTGCTCACCCTCGGCGGCACCGGCTCGCGCATCCGCGCCGGCACGATCTACGTCGTCGTCAACGTGGTGTCGTCGGCGCTGTTCCTGATCTGCCTGGCCGCGGTGTACGCCGCCACCGGCAGCCTCAACCTCGCCCAGCTCGCCGGCCGCCTCGACGCGCTCGACCCGTCGGTGAGCCTGGTGCTGCAGCTGCTCCTGCTGACGACGTTCTCGATCAAGGCGGCGGTGTTCCCTCTGTCGTTCTGGCTGCCCGACAGCTACCCGACCGCGCCCGCGCCGGTCACCGCGGTGTTCGCGGGCTTGCTGACCAAGGTCGGCATCTACGCGATCATCCGCACCCAGACCCTGCTGTTCCCGGACAGCCCGCTGACCGACCTGCTGCTGGTGGCGTCGTTGCTGACGCTCGTCATCGGCATCCTCGGTGCGGTCGCGCAGTCCGACATCAAGAGGATGCTGTCGTTCACGCTGGTCAGCCACATCGGCTACATGGTGTTCGGCATCGCGGTCGGCACGGTGGCGGGCTACACCGGCGCGATCTTCTACGTCGCGCACCACATCACCATCCAGACCGCGCTCTTCCTCGTCCTGGGGCTGGTCGAACGACGAGGCGGCAGCACCAGCCTGCTCAAGCTCGGCGGCCTCGCCCGGCTCGCGCCGCTGCTGGGTGTGCTGTTCTTCGTGCCGGCCATGAACCTCGCCGGCATCCCGCCGATGTCCGGCTTCCTCGGCAAGGTCGCGCTGACCGAGGCCGGCCTGCGGCTCGGCGGGACGCTGCCGCTCGTCGTGGTCGCGGCCGGGATGCTGACCAGCCTGCTCACCCTGTACGCCGTCGCGAAGGCGTGGAACCTCGCGTTCTGGCGCACGCCCGCCGAGGCCCACGAGGAGGCGCGGGAGCTCAGCCTCGCGATGGGCCGGGCCGACGCCGACCTGGGCGACCGGGCCTATTCCCAGGCGCTGGTGACGCACCGCGACCACCTGCACATCGGCGGTACGACGGTCCCGCAGCGCGACCAGGACGAGGCGCGCAGCATCGTCGACGAGGACGACGAGACCAGCCAGTCGCTCTACCAGCTCAGCGAGGCACATGCGCTGCCGGAGCGGCTGCCACGCACGATGGTCGGGGCCACCGCCGTACTCATCGCGCTGAGCCTCGCCCTCACCGTCGTCGCCGGTCCCGTCATGGGCTTCACCGGCCGTGCGGCGCGGGACGTGCTGGTCCGCGAGGGGTACGTCTCCGCGGTGCTCCCGGACGGTGTCCGATGAGTGCACCGCACCGCCACCGGTCGCGCTGGAAGAGCCTGCAGCCGTGGGCACTGGTGTGGCTGACCGTGCTGTGGGTGGCGCTGTGGGGCGACGTGTCGATCGCCAACGTCGTCGCCGGCATCGTCGTCGGGACCGTGGTGTGCCTGGCCTTCCCGCTGCCGCCGCTGCGCATGCACCTGCGCATCCGCCCGCACTGGCTCGCCTGGCTCGTCGTGCGCTTCCTGGCCGACGTCGTACTCGCCAGCATCCAGGTGGCGCGCACGACGCTCGCGTTCGGGCGGCAGCCCAAGAACGCGGTGATCGAGATCGACCTGCGCACGGACTCGGACTTCGTGCTCACCGTGGTCGCGGAGATGGTGTCACTGGTGCCGGGCAGCCTCGTCGTGGAGGCGCGACGGTCGACGCACACGCTGTTCCTGCACGTGCTCGACGCGCGCGACGAGGACGGCGTCGAGAAGATGCGCCGCGAGGTGATGGCGCTCGAGCGACGCGTCGTCCTCGCGTTCGGTGCCGACACCGCACCGGTGCTGGAGCCGGAACCATTGCCCGTAGGGCCGCACGACCGGGAGGAGGAGGCGCCGTGACGGTGCTGCTGTTCGCGTGCATGGCGATGCTGGGCGTCGCCGCGGTGCTGCTCGTCGTGCGCATCGCGCTCGGCCCCACCATGCTCGACCGCATCGTGGGCGTCGACGTGCTGGTCGCGGTGATCATCTGCGGCCTCGGTCTCGAGGCCGCAGTGCACCGGCACACCACGACGCTGCCGTTGCTGGTCGTGCTGGCGATGCTCGGCTTCGTCGGCTCGGTGAGCGTCGCCCGGTTCAGCCCGGGCAGCGACACCGTCGAGGACGACGAGGGGACGCCCGGCCGGGAGTCCTCGGGGACCAGAGGGGGCCGCTGATGAGCTGGGCGACGGTGGCGGACGCCCTGGCCGCGACGTGCCTCGTGCTCGGCGCGCTGCTGTCGCTCATCGCGGCCGTCGGCCTGCTGCGGCTCCCGGACGTGCTCACGCGGATGCACGCGGCCACGAAGCCACAGGTGCTCGGACTGATGCTGGTGCTGCTCGGTCTCGCCCTGCGGCTGCGCGACCCCGCCACGCTCGGGCTGCTGGCCCTGGTCGCACTGTTCCAGCTGGCGACCGCACCGATCGGCAGCCACATGGTCGGGCGGGCGTCGTTCCGCGCCGGCCAGGTGCGGCGCGACCTGCTCGTCGTCGACGAGCTCAGCGACGTACTCCCTCACGACCATGACCAGGACGAGAGCCGGGAGGCGCGATGACCTACGACGAGGTCGGCACGTGGTTCGGCAGGACCTACCCGCCCGGCGCGGTCGTGCTCGGCTACAACGGCACCGCGCACGCCGAGAACGCGCTGCTGTGGGCGGTCGACGAGGCGGAGCGGCTCGACGTGCCGCTCGTCGTGGTCTACGCGGCCAACTACCCCGGCATGACGATCGAGCCCGGACCCGGGCTGCTGCACCGCGACCCGGACGCACTGGCGGCTGCTCAGGAGGTCACCGCTCGCGGGGTCGCGCTGGCCGTCGCGGCCCGTCCTGGGCTGCGCGTGTTCGGCGCCACCGAAGTGGAGAGCCCGACGCGGGCGCTGGTCGACGCCGAGGACCAGGCGGCGCTGGTCGTGATCGGCAGCCGCGGCTACGGCCAGGTCGTCGGGGCGCTGCTCGGGTCCGTGGCGTTCGCGGTGGCCGCCAAGGCGCCCTGCCCGGTGATCGTCGTCAAGGACGAGGGCGTCGACCGGCGGCCCGGTCCCGACCACCGCGTGGTCGTCGGCACCGACGGGTCGCCACCCGCCCAGGCCGCCGTGCGCTTCGCCGCGTCCCGCGCAGCCACGTGCGGCGCGCCGGTCGAGGTCGTCACCTCCACGGGCGGCCACCTGGTCGAGAACGTCGACGAGTCGCAGCTCCGTGCCGGCGCCGAGCGCATCGCCACCGATGCGGCGGCAGCCGTCATGCGCGCGCACCCGTCGGTCCACGTCACCACCCGGGTCGAGGACTGCCCCGCCGAACGCACGCTGGTCGACGCGTCCGCCGACGCCGGTCTGCTGGTCGTCGGCACCCGCGGCCGCGGCGCCTTCCGCGGCATGCTGCTGGGCTCGGTCAGCCACGCCGTGATCCACGGCGCGAGGTGCGCCGTCGCGGTGGTCGACGAGACCGCGTAGCCGCGGTCAGGCCGCAGAGGCGTGCGGACGCCACGCGTCCATCGCGCACCGCGCGGCGAGCTCGTGCGCGGTGACGGCGACTTCGGCGCTCCGCGACCGTCGGAACGCGAGCACGAACGGCTCACCCGAGCAGGTCGTGGCCAGCACCAGCTCGCCGGCCCGGCTCCCCCGTCGCACGCGCATCTGCACGTGGCGGATGTGGTCGTACCTGATCCGCACGGGTCGCTGGCCGCGGAGCCATCCCCACGCGGTCGGCGCGAGCAGCACGTGCTCGGCCTCGAGGCGTACTCGTCCCGGTCCGATGTTCATGGCCGTCCCTCCCCAGGTCCGTCCCTGTCGGCGCCGGTGCCCACGGTTCGGCTGCGTAAACGCGCGCGTTCCGGGATGTCCCGAACGTCCTGGTTCTAGGGTGTGCCCGTGACGATCGAGCTGCGCGAGACCACCCGCGACGGTGCGCTCGACCCCGAGGGCGAGATCCTGCTGCGGCTGAGGCTCGCATCGTGAGCGGCGAGCGCAACGGCAGAGTCGTCGTCGCCCTGCTGGCGGTCCTCGTGCTGCTCGTGGGCGGGCTCGTCTTCGCCAGGTACGCGATCCCGATGGCGTGGGCCGGCGTCCCCGTCTGGGTGCTCGCGCTCGCCCTGGTGGTGCTCATCGCCGCCGTGGTCCTCGGGACGGTCGCCGTACAGCGGCAGGCGCGGCGGGCCAGGCAGAACCAGGTCTAGGCGTTCGCCAACTCTCGTAGCTGGTCCGCGGCGCCGCGAGTGATCGGTGCACCGTGGCCGACCAGGATCACCTCAGGTGAGAACTCGGCCAGCTTGCGCACCGACTCCGCGGCTGCCTGCTCGTCCTCGGTGAACTGCGGGTTGGAGCCGGCGAGACCGTTCTGGTTGGTCAGCGCGTCGCCGGCGACCAGCACCCCGGTGTCGGCGTCGAAGACCGCCACGTGGCCCGCGGTGTGACCGGGGGTTCCGACGATCTGCAGCCCGAAGACCTCGTCGCCGTCACTCAGCGCCGTGAGCGCCCGCGACGCGTCGACCTCGCCGAGGTCCGCCTGCCCGAGGTACCCGGTGGCGTCGGGCGCCTGGTCGAGCACCTCGCTGACGCTGCCGGCGTGGTCGGGGTGCTTGTGGGTGAGTACGACGTGCCGGACGCCCGCCCAGCCGGGCCCGGCTTCGTCCAGGACGGTGCCGATCGCCTCGCCGCTGCCGCCCACACCGGTATCGACGACGGCGGCCTCGTTGCCGCGCACGAGTACGTAGGCGGACACGAACCCGAGGTCGACACGAGACCACTTCAGCTCGCCGGCTGCCGGCTCCTCCCCGGCCGGTGACGCCGAAGCCGTGTCGCTCTCCTCAGGACTGGGCGACGCGCCGGTCTCGGCCTCGGCTGGTTGCGCCGACCCGGAGTCGTCCGCGCTGCACCCGGCCACACCGAGGAGTGCGAACCCGAGCACGCCCTTCCCCGCGGTCGTGAGCAGCCACCGTCGTCCGACGAGGTGCAGCATCGGTGTCCCCATGAGCCGACGATGCGTCCGCCGTACCCGGCCGTCAAGGGTGGAGCGTGCTGCCCTGTCCTGCTCAACGACCCTGTCCTGCTCCACGACCCTGTCCTGCTCCACGACGGGGCGTGGTCACCTGACTCCGGCGGCGGGGAGTGACCGCGCGCGGTCGTCGGGCGGATGGGAAGCCCGGGAGGCCGGAGGTGGTGCGGACTCCCGGGCTCCGCACAGGGGACCGCGTGGATGCCGGCCCGGCCCAGGCCGGTCATGGCCCGGTCACGGGCCGGACAACCACCGGTGGAACGCGTCGGTGCTGAGCCGCCGGTGGAGGAAGTCGGCGACCAGGTCGTGACCGTCCCGACTGCCGCCCGCGGCGAGCACCAGGTCGCGGAACCGGTGCGCCGGGCCAGGCGCGTACAGGTTGTCCGGGTCGAACGCGGACCGGAAGTCCTCGGCGATCACCCGGCTCCACAGGTAGGCGTAGTAGCCGGAGCTGTAGCGCTCGTCGCCCAGGTGCACGAACGAGGCGTAGTAGTGGCCGCCGGGAAGCATCCGCACCGGGATGTGTCGGGTGGATATGGCGTCGGTGAAAGCGGTCAGGTCGTCGGGCCGTTCCTCGTGCAAGCGGTAGGACAGCTCGCTGTCCGCGACCTGTTCGGCGACCTGGAACACCCGTCCGACCCGGGCGGACGCGCGGATCTTTTCTATGAGCGCCGCTGGGATGTGGTTCCCGTCGACGTCGACGGCGAAGCTGCGCAGCACCGCAGGGTTGTAGGGCAAGTCCTCCAGCAGAATCGCGGGCGCCTCGACGAAGTCGCGTTCGGTGGCCACGCCGGAGTCCCGGGCCCAGTGGTGCTGCCCGCTCAGGATCGAGTTGAGCAGGTGGCCGAACTCGTGGAACAAGATCACGACGTCTTCGAGGACGAGCAGATCGCGAGGCACGTTGCACAGCAGGACGCTCTGCGGCAGCTGGACGCCGGCCAGCCCCCGGGCCAGCGGGAGGTGCTGGGCCTCGGTGAACTTCCCGTGCCGGGGGTGCAGGTCGAGGTGGAACCGGCCGATGAGCTCGCGGTCGCGGACCACGTCGTAGGTGGTCACGTCCGGGTGCCAGGTGGTCGCATCGGGAACGAGGCGGAACTCCAGGCCGAAAAGTTCGGCGTTGACCGCCAGCATCCCGGTGACGACGTTCTCGAGTCTGAGGTAGCGACGGATCTGCGACTCGTCGACGTCGAAACGTTCTCGCCGCAGCACGTCGATGTAGTACCAGAGGTCTGACTGGGTCAGTTCCTCGCCCGGGTGGTCTCGCTGCAACCGTGCCTCGAGCTCGGAGATCTCGGCCCGCACCGCCGGGGCGACCGTGCCCGCAAGGTCGTCGATGAACTCCGCGATCGCCTTCGCGGAGCCGACCATCTTCACCTCCGCGTCGTAGTCCGCCCACCCGTCGTAGCCCAGGAGGCTCGCTCGACGGGCGCGCAGCTCGAGCAGCTCGGCCAGCACCGCGTCGTTCTCCGGCCAGGCCTTGGCAAAGAACTCCGTGCCCAGTTTCCGCCGCGCTTCGCGGTCGTGAGCGAAGGTGAGGAACGGGAACAGGTCCGGATAGGTGGCGG
>NZ_CAMPGZ010000071.1 GCF_946885725.1 uncultured Nocardioides sp. | reverse complement strand
AACAAGCGCCGCAGGCCGCCTGACGCAACCGACGTTGACACAGGGCAACTCATGCGCTCTCCTTCGTCTGGCTCGGGTCGCGAGGCTCGACCTTCTCGATGCGGAAGCCGGTGATGCCGAACAGCACGCTCAGGGCGGGGCTGGCGTAGCAGAAGACGGCGTACGGGAGGTACAGGAACGTGGAGACGCCGAGGGTGGCAGCCATGAAGGCGCCACAGGAGTTCCATGGCACCAGCGGCGAGGTGACGGTGGCGCTGTCAGCGGCGAGCCTCGAGAGGTTGGTCGGCGCGAGGCCGCGACGGTCGAACTCCGCCCGGAAGATGCGGCTCGGCAGGACCAGCGCGATGTACTGGTCGCCGGCGACCAGGTTGAGCCCGAAGCCGCACGCGAACACCGTCAGGAACAGCCGGCCGGTCGAGCGAGCAGCGCGGATCATCGGCTGCACGAGCCGGTCGATCAGCCCGAACTCCTCCAGCAGCGCACCGAACGTGACCGCGCCGAGGATCAGCCAGATGGTCAAGAGCATGCTGTCCACGCCGCCACGTGAGAGCAGCCGGTCCACGTCGGGGATCCCGGTGTCGATCGAGAACCCGGTCGCCATCGCCGACCACACCGCCTTGACGGCCTCCACGACGACGTTCGCGGTGCCGGCGACGAAGTCGGCGTACACCTCGGGCTGGAGGAACGCGCCGAGAGCGCCGGCGAACAGCGTGGAGGCCAGCAGGGCAAGCGAGGCCGGCACCTTGCGGATCGACAGGTAACCGAGCAGCACAAGAGGCAGCAGCGCGAACGGCGTGATGTTGTAGACCTGGTTGAGCTCGTCGAGGTCGGAGGTGGTCTCGGCCTGGGTGACCGTGTCCGGTCCGGTGACGCCGAGGATTGCGAACACGACGACGGCGAGCAGGAACGCCGGAGCCGATGTCCACACCTGCCGCTTGATGTGCTCGTGGACGTCCACGCCGACAATCTGCGCGGTCAGGATGGTGGTCTCGGACAGGGGGGACGTCTTGTCGCCCAGGTAGGCGCCGGAGATCACCGCTCCTGCCGTGATGGCCGGCGAGACCCCGATCAGGCCGGCGATGCCGACCAGCCCGACACCGATGGTCGCGGCGGTGGTCCACGAGCTGCCGATGCTCAGGGCCACCAGGCCGCAGATGACCGCCGTCGCGACGTAGTAGTAGCCGGGTGAGAGCACCTGGATGCCGTAGTAGACCAGCGTCGGGATGGTGCCGCTGAGGTTCCAGACGCCGATCAGCGCGCCGACCGCGAACAGGATGAAGATCGCGCTGGTCACCGAGGCGACGGCACCCCGGCCGGCCTCCTGGACGGCCGTGAACTCGTGGCCGTTCTTCATCGCGATCAGGGCCGCGAGCGCACAGCACAGCAGCAGCGCCACCTGGATGGGGCCGTCGAGCGCGTCCAGACCGAAGAGGGCGAGAGCGCCTGCGATCAGTCCGGCCAGGGCGACCAACGGGATCACCGCGTCCGCAACCGAGGGCTGCCGAACGGCGGTTGAGCCCTCCTCCGTCACGGCGGCCTCCCGGTGCTGCCCGCGGTCCGCGCTGCTGACGGACCTACCGGTCTCGCATACCCGGCGGTTTTCACTCTTCACCTTGGGTGCCGGGGGCGCAAGAGGTTCGACGGGCACGTGGGACTGAACCGGCGTCCTGTGGGGCACGGCGCCTCCGGCACGGGTCGTGCCGCGCACGACCGCATTCGAGCGTCCGGGAGGACGGATGAGTGAGACCCGGCTGGGTTCCGGGGAGGTGCGGCCGCTGACGGCGTACCGCTGGCTGAGCTTCGACGTCGTCGGCACCCTGATCGACTTCGAGCGAGGCATCCTCGACTTCGTCGAGGAGATCGCGAGGATCACCGGCACCGACCTCCGACCGCGGCAGGTGCTGGAGTCCTTCGGCCGTGCCGAGGGCGAGCAGCAGCGACTGACGCCGGAGCTCCCGTTCACGCAGATGCTGGAGCCGATCTACCAGCGCGTCGCGGGCGAGCTCGGGCTGCCGACGGCCGAGGAGTACGGCGTCGCCCTGCGCGAGTCGATCCGTACCTGGCCGGCGTTCCCGGACGTGCCGGAGGCGCTCGCGGAGCTGGGCCGCCGCTACCGGCTCGTCGCCCTGACCAACGCCGACGACTGGGCGCTGAAGCAGATGGCGGCCACCCTGGGCGACCCGTTCGACGACGCGGTCACTGCCGAGGACGTCGGCGTCAACAAGCCCGACCCGCGCGTCTTCGTGCACTGCGCCGACCGGCAGCGCGCGAGGGGCTTTGCGCCGGAGGACTGGTTGCACGTCGCGCAGAGCCAGTACCACGACATCGCGGCCGCCTCCCGGCTCGGCGTAACCACCTGCTGGCTCGAGCGACGCGCCGGCCAGGACGGCTTCGGCGCCACACCGGCACCCGAGCAGGTGACGGAGCCGGACTACCACTTCACGTCGTTGTCCGAGCTCGCCGCAGCGGTCGGCTCCTAGGTCTGGGCTCCGCGGACCTCCAGCTCGGCGACGATGCGCTTGCGGAGCTCGTCGTGCCGGGACCCGAGGGCTGCGTCGGTCGAGTAGAGCTCGTCGAAGTCGTAGAGCCACACCGGCCCGCCGACCTGCTCCGGCGGCTCCCACTCGTAGCGGGGGAACAGGTGGGCGTGCAGGTAGGCGTCGGTATTGCCGAGGACCTCGTAGTTCATCCGCCGGAACCCCGGGTCGGTGGCGCGGCACGCGGCCTCCACCGCCTCGCCGAGGGTGTCCATGCTGGCGAGGTACTCGAGTCGACGGGCCTTGGGCAGGTCGGTCAGCCGGTCGATGCCCGGCTCGTCGACGAGCAGGACGCAGTAGCCCGGAAGGAACTGGGTGTCGCCGATGACGGCGTATGCCTGCGGCAGCTTGGCCAGCACGGTCGGGTTCGTGCCGGCCCGGGCGGAGCCGATCCGGTCGGCCCTCCAGTCGTCGTCATTGGTCATCCGGCCATCCAACACGGCGGCGCCACCGGCGTTTGTCGCGCCGTGCCGTGGGCACGTCCGCGGTATCGGGCGGGAGCCTGGGAGGGAAACCATGAACATCTCCAAGGGGCAGATCTCCATCGGTCACTCCACATGGACGGGGACGGACGTCCGCGACGTGGCGGACGAGGCGTGGTTCGCGCTGCGTCGCTCGGGCCAGGAGTTCATGGACGACGACTGCCCGGACAAGGCGGCCGCGCTGACCTACTACGGGGTGCTGTCGCTGTTCCCCGCGCTGATC
Source organism: uncultured Nocardioides sp. (assembly GCF_946885725.1). Next base: position 14,993 of record NZ_CAMPGZ010000071.1, on the reverse strand, counting down.
GCGATGCTGTCGCTGATCGGCCTGGTCGGCGACGGCCCGGCGACCGTCCGGTCTCTGCTCGACCTGGTCCGCCAGGTCGGCGCCGACTCCGCCGTACGCACCGTCGAGGGACCGGTGACCACCGTGGCCGAGGCGCGCCAGGTGGCGGGGCTCGCGCTGGCCTTCGGTCTGCTCACGGCGTTGTGGACGGCGTCCGGGTACGTCGGCGCCTTCGGCCGGGCGCTGAACAAGATCTACGGCGTCGAGGAGGGCCGGCCGTTCTGGCGGCTGCGCCCCTACCTGGCCCTGGTGACTGCGGCCGTGCTCGTGCTCGCGGCGCTCGTGGCGGTCGGCCTCGTCGTCTCGGGTCCGGTGGCCGAGGGCCTGGGCGAGGCACTCGGGCTCGGCACCGCCGGCCTCGCGGTGTGGCGCGCGGTGAAGTGGCCGGTGGTGCTGGTCGTCGTCGCGCTGACGGTGTGCCTGCTGTACTACGCCACTCCCAACGTGCGGCTCCCCCGGCTTCGCTGGATCGCCGCCGGAGCGACGGTCGCGGTCGTGGGCTGGCTGCTGTGCTCCCTGCTGTTCGCGGTGTACGTCTCGAACTTCGGCTCCTACAACCGCGTCTACGGCTCGCTCGCCGGCATGGTCGTCCTGCTGCTGTGGCTGTGGATCACCAACATGGCGCTGCTGTACGGCGCCGAGGTGAACGCCGAGGTCGAGCGGCTGCGCCAGCTCAGGATGGGCAAGCCGGCGGAGAAGGCGCTGCAGCTCGATCTGCGCGACGACACCGGGATCGCGAAGGCACGGCGCCGTCAGGCCGCGGACCGTCGCGTGGCCCGCCGGATCAGGCGGCGCGAGGCCGACGAGTCGTAGCCGGTCACGCCGGGGCGCCCGCCCCCTCGGGCCAGGGACGGCCGGTCAGCACCGCCAGGTCGCGGGCGGCGAAGCTGTGGTGCCACCACTCCTCGTTGACCACGCACTGCAGGCACTCGAGCACGGTGCGCTTGCTCGTGTCGGGCGGGTAGCCGTTGCGGTCGCGGGCCGGCGGGTGCTCCGCGAGCCGCTCGGGAGTCATCTCGTCGAGCAGCCGGTCGAGCACGGCCCGCCGGTCGCGGCGCACGGCCATCACCTCGCCGAGCGACGGCGCGGCCTGGCGGTCGATCGGCAGCGCCGCCAGCGCGTCGGGGTCCATCTCCTCGAACACCACGCCCCCCGGCCAGTAGTCGTCCTCCCCGAGCAGGCATCGCCGCAGCCAGGCGTCGGAGGCGAAGACGAGGTGCCGCAGCGTCTGGAGGTAGGAGTACTCCCCGTCGACGCTCCGCTCGAGCAGCGCCGGGTCGAGCGTCGCGACCTCGGCCTCGGTGGCCGCCCAGGTCGCCTTGATCCTCCGCCACGCCTCGCGCAGGTCGTCGAGGTCGCCGGACCAGATCAGGCCGAGCTCCGGGTGCCGCTCGCGGAGCTGCTGCTCGACGTACGGCATCACGTCGATCCCGTTGACGGTCATCCGCTCGATCGCGCCGTCGACGACGATCTCCCGCGCCCAGACGCCGGTGAGCTTCGCGCCCGACAGGTCGACGTTGTGGAACCGCGCACCGGACAGGTCGACACCCACCCAGCGACGGTCGGGCTCGGGCACGGGCGAGGTCGGCTCCAGCACGTCCGAGACGCTATCGCCTGGCACCGACATCGCCCACATGGCGACAGGCCGACGCGCCGAGGGACGACTTCCGGGCCGGCACGGATAGCCTGCAGCGGTGACTCGGGCTCGGGACCGGCACCTGATCCACCTGACTGCGCTGGCGGTCGCCTTGACAATCAGCGCGGCGGCCGCCGGCTGTGCGAGCGAGCCCCCGGCACCGGCTGCGCGGCCGATGAAGCCCTCCCCATCCTCGGTCGCGCCGTCTCCGGAGGAGACGCCCACGACGTCGGCCTCCCCCGAGGGTGAGCGCCTCGAGCGGCCGGCGAAGCGGTCGGGACGGCTGAGCCGGCGCGACTTCCCGCGGCCGCGCGAGCTCGGCCACGGCTGGTCGTACGTCGTGGACCCCGGCAGCACCGAAGAGGGGTACGCCGGCAACGGCACGCCGGCCCTGGCCCGCGACCCGGGCGAGATCGTGCAGACCGCCGTGCCCTTCGGATGCGCGCGCCGCGCCCGGATGCCGCGGCCGGAGCACGCGCTCGAGGTCGACTACGCGGCCGACGGCACCAAGGTCATCGCGATACGGGGGCAGTTCGCCGACCGGGCGACCGCGCGGGCGTTCTTCGCCGGCCGCAGGGCCAACCTCGCCGCGTGCGTCGGCGTCGACGGCGGCGCGGTCGGCCCCTACGTCTCCGACGTCCAGGGGTACGGCGCCGGCGTGGTGCGCAACGGCAGGACGCAGCAGTCGGACCCCTGGACCGAGCTGGCCGTGCTCGACGGCGACTGTGTCGTGCTCGTGGCCGCGCAGAGCCGCCTTCCCGACCCACCGCTCGCACCGGACGACGTCCCGACCCTCGCCCGCACGTTCCGCACCCGCTGACCGGAAGGCACATCCCCGATGCCCCGATCCCACCTGCTCGTCGCCCCTCTGGCGGCGCTGCTGCTCCTCGTCCCGGCCGGCGTGGCCGGGGCGCAGCAGGCGCCCAACCAGCCGCCCTCCGCGGCGCCGGACGAGGCGACCGTCGCGGCCGGGCAGGCCGTGACCGTCCCGGTGCTCGCCAACGACACCGACGACGGCCTCGGGCGTCCCGCGGGTGAGCCGCCCCGGCTCGAGGTCGTCGGCGTCTCGGGCGACCCGCGTGCGACGTACTCCCCCACCGACGTCACCGTCACCACCGGCCGCGGCGACACCGGGGACGTCATCGTGGACTACCAGGTCGGCGACGGCGAGCTCGTCTCGACCGGACGCCTCGTCGTGCGCATCAAGCCGCCCATGGGCCCCCGGCTCACGATCAAGGTGGACAACCGTGTGGTCGCCCTGCGGGACCACACGATCACCGGGATGCTGTCGCCGCCGGCGGCCGGGGTCGCGGTCAAGGTGCAGCGCAAGGTCGGCAAGAAGTGGCGCACCCAGGCCAAGGCGCCGACCGACGGCGCCGGCGGCTACGCCGCGACCTGGTCGACCGACCGGCCGGGCCGCACCAAGCTGCGGGCGAAGGCGGTGCTGCCCGACGGCCGCAAGGTGGTGTCGGGCGTCGTGAATCGGACCGTCCGCGCCGTCGCCGCGCCCAGCGTCTCCGGGCCGCTCACCGCCTCCGACGTACCCCACTCCTGGCGGGCGGGCTGTCCCGTCGGGCCGGCGCAGCTGCGGATGCTGCGGATCAACCACTGGGGCTTCGACGGGCGGATCAAGCGGGGCGCGATCGTGCTGCGCGCCGGCGAGGTCCGGGCGGTGACCAAGGTGCTGAAGGCAGCGTTCGCGCGGGAGTTCCCGATCCGGAAGATGCGGCCGGCGGACCACTTCTACGCAGGCGGCCGGCGCACACCGAGCGGCTCCGACAAGGCGGCGATGCGGGCCGGCAACACGTCGGCGTTCAACTGCCGCCCGGTGACCGGCAACCCCTACCGCGTCTCGCAGCACTCCTACGGCAACGCCGTCGACATCAACACCCGCGAGAACCCGTACGTCACGCGCAGCCGCGTCTACCCGCCCGGCTCGCGTCGCTACCTCGACCGGTCGCCGTACCGCCGCGGCATGATCGTCGCCGACGGCGTGGTCCACAACAAGTTCAGAGCGCTCGGCTGGGCGTGGGGCGGCCGCTGGGGCCACCCCGACTACCAGCACTTCTCCTCGAACGGTGGATAGGGCACGCTGACCGCATGACCGACGCTCCTGCACCGCTGACACCGCTCGCCGAGGACTGGGAGCGCATGCTCTGCGTCGTCGCGCACCCCGACGACATGGAGTTCGGCGCCGCCGCCGCGGTGGCCCGCTGGACCGGCCAGGGCAAGACCGTCGTCTACTGCATGGTGACCAGCGGCGAGGCCGGCATCGACGGCATGGACCCCGAGCAGTGCCGCCAGGTGCGCGAGGCCGAGCAGGTCGAGTCCGCGCGGATCGTCGGCGTCGACGCGGTCGACTTCCTGCACCTGCCCGACGGGATCCTGGAGTACGGCGTACCGCTGCGACGTGCCATCGCGGCGTCGGTCCGCCGCCACCGTCCCGAGATCGTCGTGACCAACAACTTCCGCGACACGTGGGGCGGCCGCAACCTCAACCAGGCCGACCACATCGCCACCGGCAAGGCGACGCTCGACGCGGTGCGCGACGCCGGCAACCGCTGGGTGTTCCGCGAGCAGGTCGAGGACGAGGGGCTCGAGCCGTGGGGCGGCGTCCGCGAGGTCTGGGCGGCGAGCTCACCGCAGTCCAAGCACGGCGTCGACATCACCGAGACGTTCGACGCCGGGGTGGAGTCGCTGCGGGCGCACAAGGCCTACATCGACGGGCTCGGCTGGGAGCACTTCGACCCCGCGGAGTTCCTCGAGGGGATCTCGCGCGCGACCGGGCAGCGCATGGGCGTCGCGCACGCGGTCGGGTTCGAGGTGTTCCCGATGGGCTGGGGCGACTAGCTCCGTTCAGCCCCGGTGCTGCCGGATCTCCCGGCCGCGCTCGATGTCCGCCCGCTCCTTCTCCTCGGCCTTCTCGATGCCGTGCGTGTCGCGCGGCGGCAGCTGGATCGTCTCCTCCGCGGGCAGCCCGGACTGCAGCTCCCGGCCGCGCTCGAGCTCGGCGTCGAGCTCCGCGCCGAACAATAGCGCGAGGTTGGTGATCCACAGCCACAGCAGGAACACCACGGCACCGGCCAGTGCGCCGTACGTCTTGTTGTAGGAGCTGAAGTTCGACACGTAGAAGCCGAACGCCACCGACGCGAGGATCCACACCACGATCGCGAGGACCGCGCCGACGCTGATCCAGCGGAACTTCGGCTGCTTCACGTTGGGCGTGGCGTAGTAGAGGATCGCCACCGCGAGCACGACCGCGGCGAGCATCACCGGCCACTTCGCGATGTTCCAGACCGTCACCACGGTCGAGCCGAGCCCGAGGGCGTCGCCGACGGCCTGGGCCGCCGGACCCGTGAGCACGAGGGCCAGCAGGACGGTCACCGCGAGCAGCAGCACGACGAGCGTGACCAGCAGCATCCACGGGCGAAGCTTCCAGATCGGCCGGCCCTCGCGGATCTCGTAGATCCGGTTCATCGCCCGGCCGAACGAACCGACGTACCCCGACGCGGACCACAGCGCACCCGCGAGACCGATGAAGAAGGCGATCCCCGCCGCCTGCTCGGCCGCGGCCAGGTCCTGCAGCACCGGGCCGAGAGTGTCGGCGATCGACCCGGCGCCGAGCCGGTCGAGGATGCCCAGGATCGTGTCCACGGTCTGCTCGCCCTGGCCGACGAGGCCCACGAGCGAGATCAGCGCGATGAACCCGGGGAATGTGGCGAGCACGGCGTAGTAGGTCAGCGCCGCGGCCAGGTCGGTGCACTGGTCGTCCACGAACTCGCGGGCGGTCTTGCGCAGGACGTAGATCCAGGACCGCTTGGTCAGGTCGGTCGGGCCGTCGGGCGAGGGCTCAGGGGGCTTCTCCACGCTGCGTCGGTGCCCATCGGAGCGGCCGGGAAACGTCGCGCCCCGGCGCATGACCGGGAAGGCCCCGGAAATGAGGAACGGGCCCCTCACAGGGCCCGTCTCAGCTCCCCCGGTTGGACTCGAACCAACAACCCTCCGGTTAACAGCCGAATGCTCTGCCAATTGAGCTACAGGGGATCGCGCGGGGATACGGTAGCAAGCCCTCCGCCGGAACCCTAAATCGGGAGGACCCCGGCGAACTGTGGAGTTCTGGCGAGCTGTCCGCTCCCCGACCCGGGCGCCGCAGGGCCGCGGCCGAGGGGTCAGTTGTGCCGCGACACGCCGCCCACATAGCTGAAGTACTGACTCCTCGGCGTTATTCCCGCTCCGCGGGTGACGGTCAGAGGCCGAGCTCCTCGGCGGCGGCGCGGAGGGCCTTGTCGGCCATGTCACGGACCTCGGGGTCGTCGGGGTCCAGACCGGGGTCGAGCTCGTAGGACCACGACAGTGGGTCGTTCGTGTTGGGCGCGCGGCGGGCGACGACGGTGAGGCCCTGCTTGCCGCGTACGACGACGCGGCGCTGGAGAACGACGGAGGCGGTGACGCGCTCGCGGACCACGGCCAGCAGGTCGCCGGCGTCGTGCAGGGTGAGCTCGTGGCGGGCGCGCGGCAGGCCGTACTCCCCCACCTCGCTGACCCGGAGCCGGTCGTCGTCGCGGTTCCACTCCGCGGCCTGGATCTGCGGCCAGGGCATCGTGCTGGCAGCCACCCCGGCCGCGACATCCGGCACCAGCACGAGCGCGCGCCGGGTGGCGAGCACCCAGGTGCCGTCCTCGGCGCGGGCGGCGGCGAGCACCTTGTCGCCCCGGGCGAGGTCGGCGCGCGCGACGACGTCGGCCGGGGCGTCGTGGCCGGCCCGGGCGAAGCGGCGCATCAGCCCTCCCCGCCGATGGCCTTCTCGCGGAGCGTGCGGCGGTGCTGCTCGAGGGCGACGAGCTCGCCGAACATCCGGTTGTACTCCGTGGCCTGGTCGACCGGGTTGGTGCGCTGCAGCTTGGACTTCAGGTCGGCGATCCGCCGCATCGCGGTCAGCTCCTGCAGCCGGTAGACATGGGCGTTGACGTAGGCCCGGTCCGGCTCCTTCGCCGAGAGCACCGGCTCGACGGCGAGCGCGCCCAGCGCGTGCGCGACCGGCCCGTCCTCGACGTTGTCGCGCAGCTTGGAGACCCACACCTCGGTGGCCGGCGCGGCGGTCGGGCCGCCGCAGGCGGTCACGGCCTCCCAGACGGCGCGGTACGTCGGGTGGGTGAAGTCGTCCGCGTCGACGTCACGCGCGGCGTGGCCCACGACCTCGGGGTGCTGGACGACGAGCTTGAGCGTCTCGCGCTCCAGCGCGAAGCGCGGGTCCTTGAGGTCGGGCAGCGGCGGGGCGGCCGGACGCGCCGGCTGCTGGCCGGGCCGGCCCGGGTGCCCGGGCGGGCCGCCGGGGCCTCCGGGACGGGCGCGCTGGTCCTGCTGGGGCCGGTTGCCGCGGGCGGCGGCACGCCGTACCTCCGCGCGGGCGTCCTCCACGTCGACACCGACCATGCCGGCGAGCTCGCGGGCGAACGCCTCGACCTTCGACTTGTCGCGGATGGCCGAGACCAGCCGCGCGGCCTCGCGCAGCGCGTCGATCCGGCCGTCAGCGCGGTCGAGGTCGTAGCGGCTGACCACGTTGCCGAGCACGAACCGGTAGAGCGGCACCCGGCGAGCGACCAGCTCGCGGACGGAGGCGTCGCCCTTCTGCAGCCGCAGGTCGCACGGGTCGAGGCCGTCGGGCTCGACGGCGACGTAGGTCTGCCCGGCGAAGTTCTGGTCCCCCTCGAACGCACGGAGCGCGGCCTTCTGACCGGCGGCATCACCGTCGAAGGTGAAGATCACCTCGCCGCGGAACTCGTCGTGGTCCTGGAGCAGCCGGCGCAGCACCCGGCCGTGGTCGTCGCCGAACGCCGTGCCGCAGGTGGCGACCGCGGTCGGCACGCCGGCGAGGTGGCAGGCCATCACGTCGGTGTAGCCCTCCACGACGACCGCCTGCGACGTCCGCGCGATCTCGCGGCGGGCGAGGTCGATGCCGTAGAGGACGTGCGACTTCTTGTAGACCGGGGTCTCGGGGGTGTTGAGGTACTTCGCCTCGATGCGGTCGTCGTCGAACAGCCGGCGGGCGCCGAACCCGATCACGTCGCCGTTGGTCTCCCGGATCGGCCAGAGCAGCCGCCCGCGGAACCGGTCGTAGTGGCTGCGCTGGCCGGCGGCGACCAGGCCGGCGGTGACGACCTCGGAGTCGGTGAAGCCCTTCTGCCGGAGGTAGCGGTACAGCGCGTCGCCGTCGCGCGGCGCGAACCCGATGCCGAACGTCTCGGCCGCGTCCTTGTCGAAGCCGCGCTCGGAGAGGAACTGCCGGCCGGGCGCCGCCTCGGAGGAAGCCAGCTTGTCGACGTAGAACGCCGCCGCGAGCTTGTGCGCCTCGATCAGCCGCGGCCGCAGCTGGCTGTCGCGCCGCGGCGCCGGACTGCCGGAACCCGGCGTCGACTCCTGGTAGCGCAGCTGGATCCCGTAGCGGTCCGCGAGCCGCTCGACCGCCTCGGCGAACCCGAGCCCGTCCATCTCCTGGAGGAACTTGATGACGTCGCCGCCGGCCTGGCAGCCGAAGCAGTGGTAGAAGTTCCGCGCCGGCGTGACGTGGAACGAGGGCGACTTCTCGTCGTGGAACGGGCACAGCCCCTTCATCGAGCCGCCGCCGGCGTTCTTCAGCGTGACGTAGTCGGAGACGACCTCGTCGATGCGGGCGCGTTCGCGGACGAGAGCGATGTCCTCGTCCCTGATCAGCCCAGCCACGCGGGCTAGGGTACGTCGCCCTCCCCCCGGCCGTCGCGAGAGGCGCCGACAGGGCGTCGCGGAGCAGGCGATGGGGAGGGTGGCGTGCCCTGGGTCTACGCTGCGGGTCCCTCCGTCCGACCGGGGTTCCCCGAGCCCGTGGACAGACGAGACGACAGCGCGGGCCGCCGCGGGAAGGTGCGGGCGGCGAGGACCGCGACGAGCACCAGGGGTACGCCGAGCGCGGCGACCTGGACCGGCACGGAAGCGAAGCCGCCGGTCGCCGCGAACCCGAGGTAGACCGCAAGGGCGACCACCTCGGTGGCCAGCCCGGCCGAGGAGGTCACCGTCGCGCGGGCCGGGCCGGTGATCACGTCCTGGAGCCGTGCCTCGGAGACGATCATCGCGTTGTTGAGCAGCCCGTAGCCGACCGCGATCCCGGCGAACCCGACCCAGGGCCGGTCGACGAGCGACCCGGCCGAGATCAGCACGGCGGACCCGAGGAGCACCAGCCCCATCGTGCGCGCGGACATCCCGGCGGTCCGTCCGGCCAGCGCCGTACCGACGACCTGGCCCAGCACCACCAGTCCGATCAGCCACGGCACGGTCGCCGCGGCGACGCCGTGGTCGGCGGCGACGAGCGGGAAGTACTCGTCGTAGGCGCTCGCGCCGATCACGAACGCATAGATCAGCACGACCCGGCGCACGACCGGCACCCGGGCCGCCTCGTGCACCCCGGTGCGCAGCATCGTCAGGTAGCGGGCGGTCTCCTCTAGCGTCTCCTCGACGGCGGCGTGGGGCCGGCGCTGCGCGGGGTGGGCGGTGGTGACCGGCAGGGTGGCCGCCAGCGCCAGCTGGAGCAGGCAGACGGTGACGCTGACCCAGCCGACGAGCTCGTAGCTGCCGAGCCGCATCAGCGGCGCCGCCGAGACCGACGCGACCAGGTTGGCGGTCATCGCGGTCGCGTGCGACCAGCCGATGATCCGCGCGTAGCGGCCGGCCACGCCGTGCGCGTCGAGCTCGTCGTAGACCAGGGACTCGAACGTGCCGGACTGGATCGAACCGGCGACGCCCCACAGCACGAAGCCGAGCGCGAAGCCGGGATACGCCGGCCACACCACCCAGCTGGCGTAGCCGAGGGCCTGCACGAACGCGGCGAGCACGAGCAGGCGGCGGCGGTCGATCGTGTCCGCCCACGCGCCCGACGGCACCTCCAGCACGAAGCCGGTGACCGACCAGATCACGAACAGCGACGAGACCTGCGCGACCGAGAGCCCGCTGTCGGTGAACAGCAGCGCGTAGACGCTGTAGAGCGGAATCAGGTCGTGCGTGGCCCGGTAGGCGACCACCCGAGGTGCGAACCCGCGAGGCAGCGCGCTCACGGTCAGGCCAGCCGCGCGTGCCAGGCGACCGCGGAGGCGTCGGTCAGCGAGGCGACCTGGTCGACGACCACTCGCAGCCGGTCGGCGTCGGACCCGGCGGCCTCGAAGTCGGCGCGGAACGACGGCTGCAACCCGTCGGGCGCCCGCTCCCGCAGCTGCTCCAGCAGCTCGGCCACGATCTCGCGCTGCCGGTCCAGGACCGCGACCCGGTCGTCCGCGCGCATCACGTAGTGGGCGGCGACGCCCTTGAGGACGGCGATGGCCAGCTCGGTGCTCCGGGGTACGACGAGGTCGCCGTCGTAACGGCCGAGCGGACGGTCGCCGTAGGCCTCGCGCGTCGCGTCGCGGACGCTGGTGCAGAACAGCCCGATGAGGTCGCTGGTGAGGTTCTTCAGGACGGCCTGCGCGGGGCGGCTGCCGTCGTAGGGGCGACGCGGCCACCAGGAGCTGCGGTCGCCGAGCTCCTTCAGGGCGGCGTCGAGCTCGTCGTCGGGGGCGTCGGGCAGGTACCAGTCGCGCACGGTCGCGAACACCGCCGCCCGCTCGTCGGCGGACTCGAGCCGGCGCAGGTCGATGCGGCCCGCGACCACGCCGTCCTCCAGGTCGTGCACGGAGTAGGCGACGTCGTCGGCGAGATCCATCACCTGCGCCTCGATGCACCGCCGGTTGCTGTCCGGCCCGCCCGGGACCCCCTCGCGCAGCCAGTCGAAGACCGGCCGGTCGTCGTCGTACACCCCGAACTTGCGGCCGGCCCGCGGTGTCCCGTCGGCGTAGGAGCCGTGGGGGGCCGCGGCCGCGGCGCGGGTCCAGGGGTACTTCGTCGCCGCGTCGAGCGTGGCGCGGGTGAGGTTCAGACCGACCGACCGGCCGTCGGGGTCGACGCTCTTGGCCTCGAGCCGGGTGAGGATGCGCAGCGTCTGCGCGTTGCCCTCGAACCCGCCGCACGCCGCGCTGAGCGCGTCGAGCGCGCGTTCGCCGTTGTGGCCGAACGGCGGGTGGCCGAGGTCGTGCGCCAGCGCGGCTGTCTCGACGATGTCGGGGTCGCAGCCGACCGTGCGGCCGAGGTCGCGGGCGACCTGGGCCACCTCGAGGGTGTGGGTCAGCCGGTTGCGGACGAAGTCGTCGGTCTGCGGCCCGACCACCTGGGTCTTGGCCGCGAGCCGGCGCAGCGCGGCCGAGTGCACGACGCGCGCCCGGTCCCGCGCGAACGGCGTGCGGTCGGCCGGCCCGCTCGGCTTGGGCGGCTCGTCCACCCAGCGCGCACGGGCGTGCGCGTCGTACTCGCTGATCGACCCCACAGACGGCGACCCTAGCGGGCCGCACCGACGGGGCTACTGGACCTTGACGTGCACGTGGTCGTAGTGGTTGGCCGTCGTGGAGCCGCGGTCCTCCATCGGTCGCCAGCCCTCGCTGGAGCGCTGGGCAGTCCAGATGCGCTGGCTGTAGATGATGTCGTACAGCCCCAGGGCCGAGGAGTTCGCGCGGAGGTAGTCCGCGATCTCCCAGCCGGCCTCGCCGGAGATCATGATGTCGATCGCGCGGCCGTCGGAGTGCTCGCCGTCGCCGCGGTAGCCGCCGTAGCTCGTGACCTGCGGGAACTCGGCGCACACCGCGCGCAGCACGCGCACGGCGCCGGAGGTCAGGCCACCCTCGATCGCGGCTCCGGCCGCGCACGGGGCGCTGCTGAATCCGCCGACAGAGGGGCTGCCGGAGTCACCCTCGACCTCGTCCCGCTCGGGCTTCTTCTTCGCCAGGTAGTCGGCGGCGACCCAGTAGGACTCCTTGTCCCACACGACCTCGGCCCAGTCGCCCTTGACCGCACCGGTCACCGCGAGCTTGGTCGCCGGGTCGACGGTCTCGACCGTCTTGGCGTCCTCGGCGGGGGCCTTGCGGATGTTGAGCGCGGTGGTGGCGAACTTGTGACCCTTCGGGACCGGACGGTCCTCGATGGTCACGCGCTTGGCGGAGCGGCTGATGCTCTGCATGCGGTCGGCGAGGCGCTCGCGGCCGTCGGCGTCGAGGATCGGCCCGGAGCGGGCCGCGCCGATGTCGGCACCGGCGTACGACGCCGAGGGAGCCTCGGACCCGCCGAGGACCGAGAACCCGACCACGGAGCTCGTCACGACGGTCGCGGCGAGGGCCGGCAGCGCGAACTTGCTCGCGCGGCCACGAGGCTGCTTCTCCACGACCGCACGGTGGCGTGCGGAAGTCACGTGCGGGATCACCCATCCAGGTTTCGACGACGAACTACAAACGAAGGAAGCAGTGAAGCACACCGGTTTGCTCCGGTCACAACCTGATCAGACCAGATTCAGCCGTTCCAGGCGGGAATGAGCCGCTGTGTCGTGCGCGGAATCACGTCACAGGTACAGATTCCTGCGCTTTTGACGCTCGGGTGGTCGAGCCTGTCGAGACCACGTCCACCCAGGATCACCCGCCGGAATGCATGTCCTCCGGTACGGCGCAGCCGGCGCCGTCGCTGTCGGCGAGCCACCCCTGCGGGAGGACGACCCGGCGGGGGCTGCCCTGCCGGCCGCGCGGCGTGCCAAGTGCGGAGACCGGGAACGGCTCGGTCGGGTCGAGCTCGGCGAGCAGCCGGTCGAGCGAGGCGAGGCTGTCGACCAGGCCCAGCGACCGGCGCATCTCGCCGCCGGCGGCGAAGCCCTTGAGGTACCAGGTCACGTGCTTGCGGAACTCCTTGCAGCCGCGCTCCTCCCCCATGTGCTGGCAGAGCAGCTCGGCGTGCCGGCGCATCATCGCGGTGACCTCGCCGAGCGTCGGCAGCGTCCGCACCTGCTCACCGGCGAACGCGGCGGCCAGGTCGCGGAACAGCCACGGCCGACCCAGGCAGCCGCGGCCGACGACCACGCCGGCGGCACCGGTCTGCTCGACCATGCGGATCGCGTCGTCGGCCTCCCAGATGTCGCCGTTGCCGAGCACCGGGATGTCGACGTGCGCGGCCAGCTCGCCGATGGCGTCCCAGTCGGCCCGGCCGGAGTAGGACTGCGCGACCGTGCGGCCGTGCAACGCGATCGCCGCGCACCCCGCCTCCTGCGCGATCCGGCCGGCGTTTAGGTACGTCAGGTGGTCGTCGTCGATGCCCTTGCGGGTCTTCATCGTGACCGGCACGCCGTACGGCTCGGCCGCGGTGACCGCAGCCTCGAGGATGTCGCCGAGCAGCCGGCGCTTCCACGGCAGCGCACCGCCACCGCCCTTGCGGGTCACCTTCGGGACCGGGCAGCCGAAGTTCAGGTCGATGTGGGCGACGCCGTACTCCGCGCAGAGGATCTCGGCGGCCTTGCCGACGTAGACCGGGTCGGTGCCGTAGAGCTGCACCGAGCGGACGTCCTCGAGCTCGTCGAAGACCAGCATCGACAGCGTGATCGGGTCGCGCTCGACGAGGCCGCGGCTGGTGATCATCTCGCAGACGTAGAGGCCGGCGCCGTGCTCGCGGCACAGCCGACGGTACGCCGCGTTGGTGATCCCGGCCATCGGGGCGAGCACGACCGGTGTCTGGACACGCAGCGACCCGAGCACGAGCTCACGGGGCAGGGTCGAGGCGGTCACCGGACCATTGTGAGGGCGCACGGAGGACCGCCCAAATCAGCGGGACCGGCTCAGTTGTCGCCGCGCTGCTTCTTGCCGCCCTTCTTCTTGTCCTTCTTGTCCTTCTTGGGCGGCTTCACCTCGCCGGTCCACTCGATGGGGTCGAATGCCTGGTCGGGCCGGAAGCTGACCGACTCGAGGTCGCCCTTGTCCGGTGAGAGGAACACGAGGCAGGTCTCGAGGCGGTCGCCTTGCTTGAACTTCTTCGGCAGCGGGGTGGACGCGCAGGGCTTGAACTTCGTAGTGAAGTTCACCGCCGGCAGCAGCGTGTTGTCCTGGTTGACGCCCCACAGCGGGATCGGGGCGCCGCCGACGTCGCCCTCGCCGAGGTTCTCGACCACGACGTCGACGTAGTAGTAGCTCGCCTTCTTCTTGTACTCGTTGTCGAGGATGAAGCCCTCGAAGTCGGACAACCGGCCCTTGCGCGCGCCGGTGACGGTCAGCTGGAGCACGGTGCTGCGCTTCTGGTCGGGCTCGAAGACGACGGTCGCGCTGTCGCCGAACTTCAGGTCGCTGCCCTGGGCGGTCACCGAGACCCCCTCGGGCACGGTCACGTCCGCGGTCGGCGACTCGGTGGGCGCGTCCAGCGACTCAGTGGACTCCGGCGACTCCTCGGCCGCCGAGGTCCCGGCCTCCGAGGGGTCCTCGGTGGCCGGCGTCCCCCCGGACCCGTCGCAGGCGGTCAGCGACAGCGCGAGCAGCGCAGCGGGGACGGCAAGCAGAGGCCGACGAAAAGGGGAAGCAGGACGCACCCCGACATTGTGCCTGCCGGGTGGTGGCCCCGACTCAGCAACCCGTGAGCCGGTCCGCGAAGTAGGCCTTCACGCCGTCGAGGGACACCCGCTCCTGAGCCATCGAGTCCCGCTCGCGGATCGTCACCGCGTTGTCCTCGAGGGTGTCGAAGTCGACGGTCACGCAGTACGGCGTACCGATCTCGTCCTGGCGGCGGTAGCGGCGGCCGATCGCGCCGGAGTCGTCGAACTCGACGTTCCAGTACGTCCGGAGCTCCGCGGCCAGCCCCTTCGCCTTGGGCGACAGGTCGGGGTTGCGCGACAGCGGCAGCACCGCGACCTTGACCGGCGCGAGGCGCGAGTCGAGCCGCAGCACGGTGCGCTTGTCGACGCCGCCCTTGGTGTTGGGGGCCTCGTCCTCGGTGTAGGCGTCGACGAGGAACGTCATCAGGCTGCGCGAGAGCCCGGCTGCGGGCTCGATGACGTACGGCGTGTAGCGCTCGTTGGCGGCCTGGTCGAAGTAGGACAGGTCGGCGCCGGAGTGCTTCGCGTGGGTGGAGAGGTCGAAGTCGGTGCGGTTGGCGATGCCCTCGAGCTCGCCCCACTCGGAGCCGGCGAAGTTGAAGCGGTACTCGATGTCGACGGTGCGCGTCGAGTAGTGGCTCAGCTTCTCCTGCGGGTGCTCGTAGTGGCGCAGGTTGTCGGGGTTGATGCCGAGGTCGACGTACCAGCGGGTGCGCTCGTCGATCCAGTAGCGGAACCACTCGTCGTCCTCGCCCGGCTTGACGAAGAACTCCATCTCCATCTGCTCGAACTCGCGGGTGCGGAAGATGAAGTTGCCGGGGGTGATCTCGTTGCGGAAGCTCTTGCCGATCTGGGCGATGCCGAACGGCGGCTTCT
>NZ_CAMPGZ010000070.1 GCF_946885725.1 uncultured Nocardioides sp. | reverse complement strand
CCGGCCGGGGTGGGCGGGGGTAGCGCCGGCGGCCGGACCGGGGCCGGCGGGACGCGCGCCCGTCGCCCTCGCACCCCGGTGCGCGGCGGGGAGTTCCGCGACCCCGGCCCCGAGCGGGGCGGGCTGCCGCGGATGACCTTCCTCGCTGTCGGCCGCCGCGGCTGGGCGACGCTGTGCCGGCTGGTGTCGGCCACCCACCTCGCCGGCGAGCGCGGTGCGCCGGTCACCACGCGCGAGCTGGTTGCCGAGCACTTCTCCGCCGCCGAGGCCGGCGAGGTGCTGGTGATGCTCGGCCCCGGCTCCGAGCTCGGCCGCGCGGCCACCCTGCGCCGCGACGACCTGGCCCACGCCGTGCTCGCCTCCTGGCGCGAGGTCGTCGACCCGGCCGACCTGCTGGTCGAGGTGGTCTCCCACCGGCTGCCCGGCTCCGGCCCCGGGTCGTCGCCCCACGCCGCCCGGATGCTCGGGATCGCCCGGGAGCACCACCTCGGCGCGGTGCTCACCAACGCCGTCCGCTACGCCGACCGCGTCGACGCCACCACCGTCGACGTCCTCGACGCCGCCCGCCGCCTGGTGCCGCTCGACCTGCGCCACGTCGACCGCGGCAACGCCGAGGGGTTCCTCAAGTCCGGCAAGCAGATGGCCGAGGTGGCTGAGGAGATCTGCCGCTTCGCCGGGGTCGGCGACAGCGACCGCGAGGCGCGACGACTGCTCGCCCGCACCCGCGCCGTCGGCGACCGGTGCGCGCTCGACCCGCGCTCCGACCTCGGGCTCGGCGAGATCCACTTCCCGGAGTTCGGCTCCTCCCGCGAGGAGGCCGACCGGATGCTGCGGGGGCGCTGCGAGGGCGCGATCGGCGACCGCTACGGCAACGCTCCCAAGCAGCGCATCTGGAAGCGGCTGGACGACGAGCTCGAGGTGATCAGCCGGCTCGGCTACGCCTCCTACTTCCTCACCGTCGGCGACGTCACCGACCTGATCAAGGAGATGGGCGTGCGCTGCGCGGCCCGCGGGTCGGGCGCCGGCAGCCTGGTCAACTACCTGCTCGGCATCTCCGGGGTCGAGCCGCTGCGGCACAACCTGCTCATGGAGCGGTTCCTCTCGCCGCTGCGCCAGGCGCTGCCCGACGTCGACATCGACGTCGAGTCCGCGCGTCGTCTCGAGGTCTACGAAGCCATCCTCGACCGCTACGGCGGCGAGCGCTGCGTGTGCGTGTCGATGATGGACACCTACCGCGTCCGGCACGCCGTCCGCGACGTCGGCGCCGCGTTGGGCATGCCGCTCGGCGAGATCGACGCGATCGCCAAGGCGTTCCCGCACATCCGTGCGCGCGACGCCCGGGTGGCGCTGCAGGAGCTGCCGGAGCTGCGCGCGTCGGGGCTGTTTGAGGAGCATGGCGGAGCGGCGCCTTTGGATCTTTTCTTCCGTCTCGTCGAGCGCCTCGACGGGCTGCCCCGGCACATCGCGGTGCACCCGTGCGGGGTGCTGCTCTCCGACGCGACCCTGCTCGACCGCACGCCGGTCGAGGCGTCCTACGCCGGGTTCCCGATGAGCCAGTTCGACAAGGAGGACGTCGAGGACCTCGGCCTGCTCAAGCTCGACGTGCTCGGCATCCGGATGCAGTCCGCGATGGCGCACGCCGTCACCGAGATCCGGCGCGTCGACGAGGTCGAGGTCGACCTCGACGACGAGGAGCAGGTGCCGCTCGACGACGAGCCGACCTACCGGATGATCTCCACCGGCCGGACGCTCGGCTGCTTCCAGATCGAGAGCCCCGGGCAGCGCGAGCTCGTCGGCAAGTCCGGCATCGAGACCTTCGAGCAGATCATCACCGACATCTCGCTGTTCCGGCCCGGCCCGGTCAAGAGCGACATGATCACGCCGTACCTCGACGCCAAGCAGGGCTGGAAGATGCCCCTCTACCTCCACGAGGACCTGCGCCCGATCCTGGCCGAGACCCACGGCGTGGTGGTCTTCCACGAGCAGGTCATCGAGATCATCGCCCAGTTCGCCGGCTGCACCCTGGCCGAGGCCGACGAGGCCCGCCGCGCGCTCGGCGACGTCGAGGGGATGGCGGAGACCAAGCTGTGGTTCTTCCCCCGCGCGATCGGCCGCGGCTACCCGCGCCGGCTGGTCGAGGAGGTCTGGAAGGTCCTCGAGGCGTTCGCGTCGTTCGGCTTCTGCAAGGCCCACGCCGCCGCGTTCGCGCTGCCCACCTACCAGTCCGCCTGGCTCAAGCGGCACTGGCCGGCGCACTTCCTCGCCGGGGTGCTCACCCACGACCCCGGCATGTACCCCAAGCGGCTGATCCTCGAGGACGCCCGCCAGCTCGGCATCGCCGTGCTTCCGCTCGACGTCAACGCCAGCGAGAAGGAGTACATCGTCGAGAAGGTTGACGAGACTCCGGACGACGCGGGAGTCGCGTTCGCGCCGCCCGAGATCTTCGGCGTCCCTCCGGGGCAGGCCCCCCATCCGGATCTGCCGGACGGAAGGGCCTATGGGATCCGGCTGGCGCTGGAGGAGGTGAAGGGGATCTCGGAGGCCGAGGTGCTGCGCATCGTCGCGGCCCGGCCCTACCACTCGCTCACCGACTTCTGGCACCGCGCCCGGGTGTCCCGGCCGGTCGTCGAGCGGCTGGTGCTCGCCGGGGCGTTCGACTCGATCTACGGCATCGGCTCGCCGCTGGCCGGCCGCGGGGTGCGCCGCCGCGGCACGGTCACCCGGCGCGACCTGCTGCTCCAGGTCGCCGACCTCGACCGGCACACCCGCGCGATCGACCGCGCCGGCCAGGGCCGCGGCCGCGGGCTCCCGCGCAGCGGCACCGTCCCCAACGGCCGCGAGGGCGCCGCGGTCCGGGCCGAGGCGGCCGCGCGGGCCAACAGCTCCGACGACCGGGTGCGCGCGCAGGGCCGCGACGAGCTCGCGGCCCGGCCCGGGGGCGCCCGGTCCGGTCACGAGCCGTGGGAGCAGCCCTCCAACCTCGCCGACCAGTCCCAGCTGCACCCCGCCCGCGCCAAGGCCGGGGTGTGGGAGCAGGCCGCGCGCCAGTCGCAGGCCACCCGCAAGGCCCGGCCGGTCACCTCGGTCCAGCTCGCCCTCGACCTCGGCGACGCCCCGGTCGACGGCGAGGTGTCCGGGCTGCCGGAGATGAGCGCCTCCGAGCGGGTCCGTGCCGAGCTCGAGATCCTCGGGCTCGACGTGAGCCGGCACGTCGTCGACTTCTACGCCGGCCTGCTCGACGAGCTCGGGGTGACCCGCGCGGTCGACCTGCTCAAGCAGCGCAGCAAGTCCGAGCTGCTCGTCGCCGGGGTCAAGGTCGCCACCCAGACCCCGCCGATCCGGTCCGGCCGCCGGGTCGTGTTCCTCACCCTCGACGACGGCACCGGACCGGTCGACGCGACGTTCTTCGAGGACGCGCAGGGGCCCTACGCCGCCACGGTGTTCGGCTCCTGGCTGCTGCTGGTGCGCGGCGTGCTGCGGCGCACCGGCCACCAGGGCGTCTCCCTGCGCGCCACCGGCTGCTGGGAGCTGTCCGCGCTGCACGACCTGTGGCAGCGCGAGGGCATCGACGCCGTACGCGACACGCTCGCCACCGTGCCCGAGGGCTTCGCCGCCGCCGACGTCGACGACCGCGCCGCCCGCGGCGCCGCGGAGAGCCGGGCCACCCGGCCGGTGATGGCCAAGCCGCCGTCGTTCGGGGCGGGCGGAGGCCCGGAGGGCGACGGTGTTGTCGACCGGTCCGGTGGTGGCGCGGGTGCCGCGGGCGGCATGGGCCGGCGGCGGGTGCTGGTGCACTCCAGCGGCTTCAGGATGTCGCCCTACGCCGACATCAAGCCCGCCGGCGAGGACACCAAGACCGCGCCGCGCAAGCTCTGGCACTCGTCCCCCGGATCGTCGGGAGCCTGACATGACGGCACCACTAGTCTGGCCACCATGTCTCCCGAGACCGGCCTCCAGCGCCGCAGTGCCGCTCGCACCGCCGTGGTCTGGGAGGCGCTGCGCGGCGTGCTCGAGCGGGTCGCGCCGTCCGGCGGCAGCGCCCGGGTCGTCGACGTCGGCGGCGGCACCGGCGGGCTCGCCGTCCGCGCCGCCGGGCTCGGCCACGACGTCACCGTGGTCGACCCCAGCCCCGACGCGCTCGCGATCCTGGCCCGCCGGGCCGACGAGTCCGGGGTGGCCGACCGGGTCACCGCGGTGCAGGGCGACCTCGGCACCCTCGCCGACGGTTCCCTGGCCGACCGGCTCCCGGCCGGCAGCGCCGACCTGGTGCTGTGCCACGGCGTGCTCGAGATCGTCGACGACGTGCCCGCGGCCCTCGCCACGATCGCGGCGCAGCTGCGGCCCGGTGGCGTGCTCAGCCTGCTGGTCGGGCAGCGGCACGCCGCGGTGGTCACCCGGGCGATGGCCGGCCACTTCGCGCAGGCGCTGGCCATCCTCGACGACCCCACCGGTGCCGGGAGCGGTGGAGCCGGCACGCCCGGCACCGGCCGTCGCTTCACCTCCGACGAGGTCGCCACGGTGCTCGACGGCGCCGGCTTCGACGTGGAGGCGATGCAGGCCGTGCGGGTGTTCGTCGACCTGGTGCCCAGCTCGCTGGTCGACCTCGAGCCCGGCGCGGCCGAGCGGCTCCTCGCGCTCGAGCAGGCCGTCGCGGACCGGCCCGAGTACCTCCCGCTCGCCACGCAGATCCACGTGGTCGCCACCCGCCGCTGAGCGCGCAGGGTCGACCGGGTCCATCGAGGGGCCCACGCACTCCGGAGGCCGGCCGTGACGGCCGAGATCTGGGACGGCGCCTGGGACCCGGTCGCCGCCGTCCGGCAGGAGCGCGCCGAGCTCGAGCGCGCCTCGCGCGACTGCCCGGTGCTGCACGTCGACATGGACGCGTTCTACGCCTCCGTGATGCTGCGGGACCGGCCCGAGCTGGCCGACGTCCCCGTCGCGATCGGCGGCGGCCACCGCGGGGTGGTGCTCTCGCCCAACTACCCCGCGCGCCGCTACGGCGTCCGCTCCGCGATGCCGATGACCCGAGCGCGTCGGCTGTGCCCGGGCCTGGTGACGGTGTCGCCCGACCACGACCAGTTCACCGCGGTGTCCTCGTCGGTGATGGAGACGTTCCGGCAGGTCACACCGGTGGTGCAGGTGATCTCGCTCGACGAGGCGTTCCTCGACGTGCGCGGGTCGCTGCGCCGGTTCTCCTCGCCGTACGCCGTCGCCGAGCACCTGCGTGCCCGCATCTACGACGAGCAGCGGATCACCTGCTCGGTCGGCGTCGCCGGCACGGTCGGGCTGGCCAAGCTCGCGTCCCGTCGGGCCAAGCCCGACGGCGTCGTGGTGGTGCCGCCCGAGGAGGTGACGACGTTCCTGCACCCGCTCGGCGTCGAGGAGCTGTGGGGCGTGGGGGAGAAGACCGCCGCGATGCTGCACCGGCTCGGCCTGATGACGATCGGCGACATCGCGCACACCCCGCTGCCGACGCTGCAGCGCGCGATCGGGGTCGCGATGGGCACCCAGCTCCACGAGCTGGCCTGGGGGATCGACCACCGCACCGTCGTCCCGCGCCGCGGCGACGACGAGCCCGACCGGAGCATCGGCGCCCAGGAGACATTCGGTCGCGACACCGACGACCACGAGGTGATCCTGCGCGAGGTGCTGCGACTGGCGGGGAAGGTCGCCGCCCGGATGCGCACCGCCCAGGTGTGCGGCCGCACCGTGACGCTGACGGTGCGGTTCGCCGACTTCACCACCATCACCCGGTCCCGCACCATGGCCGAGTCCACCGACGTGACCCAGGAGATCTACCAGACCGCGGCCGACCTCTACGCCGCGCTCGGCCTCCAGCGGGCCAGGATCCGGCTCGTCGGCGTGCGCGTCGAGGGTCTGGTGCCGCGCACCCGGGTGCAGCGCCAGCTCGTCCTCGGCCATCGCGAGCACGGCTGGCCGGAGGCCGACCAGGCCGTCGACCGCGCCGTGCTCAGATACGGCGATCGGGCGGTGCGACCGGCTACGCTCCTGCGGGGAGACCGGGCCTAGCCCGGTCACAGCACCTCCGGGGGGAGGCGAACCGAATGAGTGGGGGCAACGCGGCAGACGGGCCGACGCGCGCTCAGGCGCGCCCCGACACCGTGCCCAGCGGCGTGCCCAGCCAGGCTCCGGCCCTCGGCGGGCCACGGCCGGGGGAGCGCTACACGCCGGTCACCGGCCTGCCGCCCGTCGCCGAGGCGGAGATGTTCCGCAGCATCGCGGCCAGCTCGCCTGATGGGGTCGTCGCCGCCGACGCCGACGGCACCATCGTCTGGGCCAACGACGCAGCCGCGGCGATGTTCGGCCGCGACCCCGGCGACCTGGTCGGCCGGCCGGTCACGGTGCTCGTCGACCCCGCGCTGCACGACCGGGCTCGCGAGCTGCGCCACCGGGTGCTGGCCGGGGAGCAGCTCGGCGCGATGACCAGCACCGGCGTCCGCCGCGACGGCTCGTCGTTCCCGCTCGCGCTGGTCCCGGTCGTACGCCGTACTCCCGAGGGACGCGTCCTCGGCATGGGCGCGATCATCCGCGACCTCACCCACGAGCAGCAGGTGCAGCGCGACCTCACCGACGCGCTGGCCCGCTCGCACGCCCGGTTCGACCAGGTCGCCAAGCCGCAGGCCCTGCTCGACCTCGACGCCCGCATCGTCGCGGTCAACGACGCCTGCTGCCGACTCCTCGGCCGACGGCGCGACGAGCTGCTCGGCCGCGACGCCAGCGCGCTGGTCCGGCCCGTCGACCCGCCGGACGCACGCACCCGGCTCGACGCGCTCGCGGCCGGGAAGTCCGACGCGATCAGCTACGAGGTGACCGCCACCCACGCCGACGGCACCGAGCTGCCGGTCCTGGTCGACGTCGCCGTCGTGCGCGACCGCGACGCGGTGCCGCGCGAGCTCGCCGTCTTCGCCCGGGACATGAGCGACGTCGCCGAGGCACGCGGACGGGTGGAGAAGCAGGACGCGTTCTTCCGTGCGCTCTACCGCCGCGCGGCCGACCCCGCCTTCGCCGTCGACGCGGACGGCGCGGTCGTCTACGCCTCGCCGGCGTTCACCCGGGTGTTCGGCTACCAGCCCGAGGAGCTGCGCGGCCGCAGCGCTGCCGAGGTGCTGCATCCCGACGACGCCGACCGCTGCCAGGCGCTGCTCGACCGCGTCGCGGCGGTCCCCGGCCGCACCGACCGGGCGACGCTGCGCGGCCGGGACGTCACCGGGCGCTGGCGGTGGTTCGAGATGGTCGCGACCAACGCGCTCGACGAGCCCGCCATCAACGCCGTCGTCGTCAACCTGCACGAGGTCACCGCCGAGATCCTCGCCCGCGACGAGCTGCGCCGCTCCGAGGAGCGCTACCGCGCGATCGTCGAGACCGCCCAGGAAGGCATCGTCCACCTCGACCGGGCCGGCACGATCCTGTTCGCCAACGAGAAGACCGGCGCGGTGCTCGGCGTCGACCACACCGGCCTCGTCGGTACGTCGGTGCTCGACCTGCTCGACGGCGACGAGCGCGCCCGGGCCCAGGAGCGGTTGACCCACCGGGCTCTGACCGGGCCGGAGCGGCTCGAGGTCCGCTACGCCCACCCCGACGGGACCCACCGGATCCTGCGCCTCGCGGCGAGCCCGCTCTCCGACGACGCCGGCGGCGAGCTCGGCTCGCTCGGCATGCTCAGCGACGTCACCCTCGAGCGGCAGGCCGAGGCCGAGCTGCGCTACCAGGCGCTGCACGACTCGCTCACCGGGCTGCCCAACCGGATGCTGCTCGTCGACCGGCTCGAGATGGCCGCGCACCGCCAGGAGCGTGCCGACCGCGTCGACCCGGATGATCGGCCCGGGCTGGCGGTGCTCTTCCTCGACCTCGACGACTTCAAGGTCGTCAACGACTCCCGCGGCCACGAGGCCGGCGACCGGCTGCTGGTCGAGGTCGCCGGGCGACTCTCCGGGGCGGTCCGCGAGACCGACACCGTGGCCCGGCTGGGTGGCGACGAGTTCGCGGTCGTCTGCGAGGACTCCTCGCGCCACGACGCCGAGCTCGTCGCGCAACGCATCCAGGAGGCCCTGCGCGTGCCGTTCGAGCTCGACGGGGACCCGATGCGCGTCGGGACCAGCATCGGCATCGCGCTGTCGCCGCCGTACCCGGTCGCCGAGCTGCTCCGCCTCGCCGACGCCGCGATGTACGACGCGAAGGTCGGCGGCCGGCACCGGACGTGCGTCTACGCGGGGGAGACCCCGGCGCACACCCTCGGGCAGCACGGCGCGGCCCCCGATCCGTCTCGAGTTCGGAGCGGGGGCCGCTGATGCCGAGAGCATCGGGGGGCTGATGCGTTCGGCCCGCGTTCGGCAGGGGGGCTGTGCGTTCCGCGGTGGGGCTGGACGTGATCCGAAGCGTCGTCCCTCCCACGGCGGCGCTCGTCACACGGTCGAGGAGAAGGTCGGCCGGGCCGGGACCGCGCTGAATGGCCCGAACGGACTATTTCGACTCGGCCGTCCGGACGGCCCAGCCGCAGTTGCCCGCGCGGACCGCCGAAAGGTGGAAAGGTGGTCGTCGTTCGGTCATGCTGGGAAATCGGCATGGATCACCCAAATCGTTCGTCGTCGTAGCGCGACCGGGGCGGAAAGCGACCATGAGCATGGATGAGACGCGGGCACCGCAGGGGGCGGTCACCAGCGTCGAAGAGCCGCCCCGCCACTGGTCCGAGCTGTCCCTCGACGGCCTGCGCGCCTACCGGCGCCGGCTCGCCGACGAGGAGGAGCGCGTCTCCTACTGGCGCCGCCTGGTCCACGCCCGGATCGACGTGCTCACGGCCGAGGCACACCACGAGCGCCCGCTGCACATCGACGAGCTGGTCCGGGTGCTCGGCGACACCGGGCAGGGCCGCGGTCGCACCGCGCTGGTCAGCGTGCACGCGGCGGAGCCGCTGCCCGACCTGCCGGTGCTGCAGGAGATGTGGGTGACCGAGCTCGACCCCAACGACGCCGAGGCGGTGGCCGACGCGCTCGAGCGGCTGCGCACCGCCGAGCAGCAGCTCACCGACTACCGCAAGGCGCTGCACAGCCGGCTGGACCAGGCCACCAAGGAGCTCATCGAGCGCTACCGGCAGGACCCGGCCAGCGCGCTGGTCGCGCTGGTCCGTCCGCACACCCGCACCGGAGGGCTGGGGTGAGCGACCAGGACAGCGTGCTCCTGCTCTGGAAGGAGTACCAGCAGACCGGCGACCCCAACCTGCGCAACCGCCTGGTCATGCAGTACGCCCCGCTGGTGAAGTACGTCGCCGGCCGCATGCGCACCCGGCTGCCCGACTCCGTCGACCAGGACGACCTGGTCTCCGACGGCGTGCTGGGCCTGATGGACGCGGTCGAGCGGTTCGACCCCGGGCGCGGCCTGACGTTCCAGACCTTCGCGGTACCGCGCATCCGCGGCGCGATCATCGACGGCATGCGGGCGATGGACTTCGTCCCGCGCTCGGTCCGCGACAAGCTCCGCACGGTGCAGAAGGCCCAGCTCGCCCTCGAGGAGCGGCTCGGCCGCACCCCCGAGGTCGAGGAGATCGCCGCCGAGGCCGGCATGCCGGTGCACCAGGTGCGCGACCTGACCAAGCAGGCCTCCGGCAACCACGCCAACCTCGACGACTTCGACCTGGCCGATGAGCTCGCCTCGGCGACCGACATCGGGGTCGAGCAGGGCGAGGACAACGCGCTGCTGATGCGCGTGGTGCAGGAGCTCGGCGAGCGCGACCAGATCGTGATCGCCCTCTACTACTTCGAGGGCCTCACCCTGGCCGAGATCGGCGCCGTCCTCGGGGTCACCGAGTCGCGCGTCAGCCAGCTGCACAGCCGCGCCACGGCCACGTTGCGCAACAAGATCCTGGCTCTGGAGAACGTCTGAGCGTCCCCTGGTCAGCCCTTTGTCAGCCCGGTGTGAGGCGAGAGTCGTCCACAGGTGATGGATTTTCCTGGGACCGGGTACCCACGTCTTGAAGTGCTGCCTAGACTTGAGGCAGACGATGACTGGCGGGAGGTAGCCGTGCCGCTCTCGGAAGAAGAGTTGCGACTGCTCGAGCAGATGGAACGCGCGCTGGTCGCCGAGGATCCCAAGCTGGCATCCACCTTGCGCGGGTCGCGCATGCGTCACCACGCGCGACGCCGGGCCTACATCGCCGGGGCCGTCTTCGTCCTCGGTGTGATCACGTTGATGACCGGAGCGGTCACCTCCAACACCATCGTCGGCATCGTCGGCTTCGTGGTGATGCTCGGCGCGGCCTACGTCGCCCTCGTCTCGTGGCGCGGCTCGACCGCGAGCCCCGAGCAGGAGGCCCCGTCCGACCCGCACTCGCCGTTCACCCTCATCGAGGGCGGTCGCTCCGGCCGGCGCGGCAAGCAGTCCCGCGGCAACCGCGGCCAGCAGCACGGCTCGATGATGGAGCGCTTCGAGGAGCGCTGGCGCCGCCGCCGTGACCAGAACGGCTTCTGAAGAGTTCCGACCCTGACCCGTCCGGCCTCGCCGGCTCGCTCCTGACGGACCGAGTCCCCGGCGAGGTCGAGCTGCGTTCGGCCCCGGGCTGACGCGCGATCGACCTCCGTCTAGACCGCGCGGTCCACGCCCGGTTCGTCGAACCGGACCATCGGCCGCGGACCACCAGCCGCCACCGACCGCACCAGCGACGCCGGCAGCCAGGTCGCCCGGGTCCGCGCCCGACGGCTCGCGCCGGCCCGCAGCGCGGCGACGCAGCGGTCCACGTCCGCGCGGGTCGCCTCGACCTCGGCCGCCGACGGCGGCACCGCGCGCGCGTAGCGCGCCAGCTCCACCAGCCGCACCAGCCGCTCGAGCGCCCGGGCGGCCTCCGGGTCGGCCTGCGCGCCGCGAGCCTCGGCCCGGGCGATCGCGTCCTCCTCCCGCCCGGGTGCGCCGAACGACCGCACCAGCTCGCGGGCGCGCGACCTGACCGTCACGGTGTCGTCCCAGGCGACGCCGAGGTCGCGGGCGGTGTCGCGCAGCTCGGCCCAGCCGGCCTCCGCGAGCAGCGCCGGGGACGTCGCCGTGCTCCAGCGCCGACGACGTAGCACCGACCGGACGGCCCGGGGGACCCCAAGCAGCACGACGACCAGCGCCAGCCACCCCAGCCCGCGGAGCACGGTGCCGAGCCCCGGACCCTTGTCGCCGCCGTCGGAACCGGTGCCCGCGGCAGCGGTCGGTGCGTCGATGCGGTTCTGCGTCGGCGCGACCGAACGCGACGCGGACGGCTGCGCCGGGTCGTCGCGCCGGACGTCGCCACGGGTGTACGCCGGCACGGTCGGCGCCTGCACGGCCGGGGTCGGCTCGAAGCGGACCCAGCCGACACCCTCGAAGTACATCTCCGGCCAGGCGTGCAGGTCGTGCGTGCTGTAGGTGTACGTCGCACCGCCGTCGGTCGACGTCGGCCGGAGGAAGCCCACCGCGACCCGGGACGGGATCTTCAGCGCCCGGCCCATCGTCGCCATCGCAGTGGCGAACTGCTCGCAGTAGCCCTCCTTGTCGCGCAGCACGAAGTCCTCGAGCTCCTCCAGCCCGTTGCCGGGCCGCCTGTCGAGGGAATACTCGAAGCCGCCGGCGACCCGGAAGAAGCGCTGCAGCGCCACGGCCTGCTCGAACTTCGTGGGCCGGCCCTCGGTGATCTCGAGGGCGAGCCGGGTGATCGACTCGGGCATCTCCTCGGGCAGCTCGGTCATCGGCTGGAACACCGACGCGGGCACCGGCGCGGAGGTGGCCAGCTGCTCGGCGGTCGGGTTCACCCGCAGCGACTCGAGGTTGTAGGACTGGCCGCGGGTGTCGAGACCGCGCACCGCAGAGATGAAGTCCATCGTGCGGGTGTCGTAGCGCCAGTCGCCGGGGGCCTCGAGCGAGTGGGTCGGGTACGGCGCCGGCAGCCAGTTCGACTCGAAGTCGTCGGAGATCGTGATGTCCCACTTGTGGATCTCGGTCTCGGCGTCCTCGTCGAGCCCGGGCGGCGGAGGCAGCACGCCCTGCGCGGACTGGTCCGGCGGTATGTCGCGCTCGGAGGGGCGCCAGCTGTCGCCGTCGAAGCGGTCGAGCACGGTGACCCGCATGTAGGTCGGGTCGGGGTCGTCGGTCCGGACGGTGATCAGGTCGATGTCGAGGCCGCGGGCGAGGTCGCGGCGCATGTCGGCCATCGGGTTGGTCAGGGACACCGAGTCGCCGCTGCCGCCGGGGCCGTTGCCGAAGCCCTCGAACAGCTCGATCGACAGCGTGGGCACCAGCAGCGGGACGAGCACGGACAGCCCGGTGGCGGTCACCCCGATCTTGCGCGCCGAGGACCACACTGCCTGGCGGCTCACCTCGGTGCTCTGCGAGTCGAACAGCCGGTGGTCGGAGACCTGCCGCCCCCACTGCGAGAGCCGGGTCGCCTCCTGGGCGGCGATGAGGAACAGGAAGCACAGCGCGCCCGCCGCGAACTTCGCCCAGGGCACGCCGCCGTCGAGGATGCTGATCGGCGCGGTGTACGCCGCCAGCAGCGGCAGCCCGGCCACCGGCGCCCGGCGCAGCGTGCAGGCGATGAAGTCGACCAGCAGGATCATCGAGATGCCCGAGACGATCATCAGCGGCGCGAACGCCGTGGCCTCGGCGGGCACCGGCGCGGCGTAGGAGCGGGCGACTTCGGCCGCGTCGACGAACGCCAGCCGGACCGTCTCGATCGAGGTCGGGTTGGGCAGCCAGCCCCACGTCGCCTCGGGCTCGGCGAGCAGGTGGTGCAGCCAGAGGAAGACGATCATCATCTGCGCCAGCAGCACGAGCACGGCGTGCAGCCGCGCGGCGCGGAGCAGCAGGCCGCTCACCGCGACGAGCACCGCCCCGAATGCCAGCGGCACCAGGAACGAGCTCGGCCGCTCGGCGAACGGCGACCAAGCCAGCAGCGTCACCCAGGCGGTGAGCGCGGCGAGGCCCGCGGACAGCGCCGCGTGGGGGAGTGCGTGGCGGAGCCGCTCGGTCACAGCACGCTCCGCGCCGGAGAGACGGTTGCGGACTGCGACCGGGTGGAGTCGGTGCGGCCGAGCAACCCGAGCTCCTGCCAGACGGTGGGCAGCGGGTCCTGGGGTCCGGCATTGACGGCGCGCCAGCCGTGGCCGGTCAGCCACGGCACCGCTTGTACGGCGTGGGGCCCGGCCGTGCGGGCGCCACCGCCGCGCCAGGCGGGGACGTCGAGAACCACGGCCATCGCGGCCGAGGCCGCGTGCCGCATCCGGGTGAGCACCGGCTGGTCGTGCTCGGAGACCGTGCCGAGGACGCCGATGAGCAGACCGGCGTGGCCGCCGTCCTGCAGCCACTTCACGTCGAGGTGCGGGTGGGTCACCGGCTGCACGACCGCGAGCGCCTCGAGCAGGTGCCTCGTCTCGGCGGCCATCGCGGTCTGCTCGTGCCACTGCGAGGCGGTCTCCTCGCCGGCGGCGGTGATCAGCCGGACGTTGAAGCCGCGCTGCACCAGGTGCACCGCGATCGAGGCCGCCGCGACGACCGCGTGCTCGAGCGAGGACGCCGGGCCGCTGCCGACGTGCGCGATCTTGCGGTTGTCGAGGAACAGCGTCGCCCGCGACTGCCAGGGCTGCTCCTCGCGCCGGACCATGAGCTCGCCGGCGTGCGCGCTGCTGCGCCAGTGGACGCGGCGCAGGTCGTCGCCGCGGCGGTACTCGCGCACGGTGACGTCCTCGGCGCTGCCGGACGCGAACGCCCGCGGCCGGTTGTCGCCGGACCCGGTCCAGGCGCCGGACAGGGGCACGGGCGGCAGCGGGATCACGCGCGGGGTGACGACCAGTGACGAGGTGGTTTGGAAGGTGCGGTCGAGCTCGACCATCCCGAACGGGTCACTGAGCCGGACCTTCATCGGCCCGATCGTGAACTTCCCGCGCACGTCGGAGCGGACGAGGTAGCCGACCTGCCGCTTCCAGCGCGGGCCCATCCGGTCGACGACGAACCGCGGCCGGGTGCCCAGCACGTAGGGGATCTGGTCCTCGAGCAGCAGCAGACCCGTGGGCATCCGGCCGTCGTTGGTGAGGTCGATCGAGACCCGGGCCTGCTGCCCGGCCGTCACCTGGGAGGGCGTCAGCGTGCGGACCAGGCCGAGCCGGTAGCGGCTGCGGCCGAGGAACCACGCCGTCGCCAGCGGCACGAGCACGAGCAGCGCGCCGACGCGGACGAGCTCGTCGTACCCGAGGAAGACCGCGCACACGGTCGCCGTGAGGCCCGCCGCGAGGAACGCCCGTCCCCGGGTGGTCAGGGCCGAGAGGGCCTCACGCATCGTCGACTCCGCTCAGCCTCGGCGGCTCTCGGGCATGGGCACGTTCGCGACGATCTGCCGCAACGCCTGCTCGGTCGTGCGGCCGCTCATCGACGCCTCGACCGTCGGCAGCATCCGGTGCGCGAGCACCTGCACCGCGAGCTCCTGCACGTCGTCGGGGATGACGTAGTCGCGGCCGCTGATCGCCGCCGCGGCCTTCGCCGCGCGCACCAGGTGGAGCGTCGCCCGCGGGGACGCGCCGAGCAGCAGCTCGGGGGACTTGCGGGTGGCGGTCGCGATCGCGACGGCGTAGCGGTTGACCGCGTCGGAGACGTAGACGTCGCCGACGATCCCGATCAGCTTGCGGATCTCGGCCGCGTCGGTGACCGGCTCGAGGTCGTCGAGCGGGTTGGAGCGGGTGTGGCTGTCGAGCATCGCGATCTCGGCGGCCTCGACCGGGTAGCCCATCGACACCCGCGCCATGAAGCGGTCGCGCTGCGCCTCGGGCAGGGCGTAGGTGCCCTCCATCTCGATCGGGTTCTGCGTCGCGATCACCATGAACGGGGCCTCGAGGTGGTACGTCGAACCGTCGACGGTGACCTGGCGCTCCTCCATGCACTCGAGCAACGCCGACTGCGTCTTGGGGCTCGCGCGGTTGATCTCGTCGCCGACCACCACGTTGGCGAACACGCCACCCGGCCGGAACTCGAACTCCCGGCTGTCCTGGTTGAAGATCGACACGCCGGTCACGTCGGACGGCAGCAGGTCGGGCGTGAACTGGATGCGACGTACCGAGCAGTCGATGGTGCGCGCCAGGGTTTTGCTCAGCATCGTCTTGCCCACGCCGGGCACGTCCTCGATGAGGAGGTGGCCCTCGGCGAGCAGCACGACCACCGCGAGCCGCGCCACCTCGGGCTTGCCCTCGATGACCTTCTCGATGCCGGCCCGGACCTGGCTGGTCACCCGTTGCAGCGTGTCGAGGTCGGCCGTTCTCGCGCCGGTCTCCGCTCCTGTTGAGGTCACGCGTTCCTCTTTCTCCCTCGCCGGCGCCGCCGCTCCTCGAGCGCGCGCGTGTCCGTGCTGATCACCCCGTAGGTGGACGTAGTCAACCTGATCACCGCCCGGCGTGTCATCGCATCGGCCCGACGCCCGTCGCAACCGTCACCCAATCGTGCTCCCGAACCTCACCTTTCATCTTGCCTCCGCCGCCAACCCGGGGGGCGCCGTCCCGCTCCTCCGGACAACCTCGCCGGACAACTCGATCGCCCGGGCGTCGTTCACCTGGAACGCGCCACGCCCGCCCGCCGGATTCCCTCCACATCACTCCAGACCCTCCCGATCCGTCCCGCCGCGCCCTCCACTCCGCTCCACCAGGCCGCTCCACCCCGCTCCATACCGCCCAAGCGACCCCTCTATTGGTCACGAACCGCAGGTCTCGCGGCCTCCGGCCTGCGGTTTGGTCCCCAACCGCAGGGGCCGGCGCCCCGCGGCGCGCACCCGGGGACCGCACCGAAACCTGGGGAAACCGGGCGCGCAACAACCCGGAAATGGTTGACCGTGGGGGAAGGTGGGGTAGAGTGGAGCGCAGTGGAGGAGAGGGAGCCTCTCGCCGTGGGACCAGGGGAGGGACCGGATGTTCTTCGGTACCTACACACCCCGGCTCGACGACAAGGGGCGGCTTTTCCTCCCGGCGAAGTTCCGGGACGAGCTGGCGGAGGGACTCGTGGTCACTCGAGGGCAGGAGCGCTGCCTCTACGTGTGGTCCATGGAGGAGTTCGGCAAGCTCACCGAGCGGTTGCGCGAGGTGCCTGTCACCAACAAGGCCGCACGGGACTACGTCCGCATGTTCTTCGCCGGCGCCTCGGACGAGACGCCGGACAAGCAGGGCCGCGTGACGATCCCGCCGATGCTGCGGGAGTACGCGTCGCTGACGAAGGACTGCATCGTGATCGGCGCGATGAACCGGATCGAGATCTGGGACGCCGCGTCGTGGCAGAGCTACAGCGACCAGCAGGAGCAGGCCTTCGCGGACCTCTCCGAGGACGTCTTCCCGGGTCTCTGACCCGACGGGCACAGCAGCACGAAGAACACGCAGAAGCAGCACCAGTACGACGGGCACAACTGAACAGGGGCTCACCCGAGTCGTCGGACGAGGTCTGCGTCCGCCCCACCGGAGCCGTCTGGCGCACCTTCCCCGGCGCCAGAAGGCATCTTCCCTCCGGGACGGGCGGACGCCGGACCTGGTCTCGACGAACCAGGTGGGCCCCTCTGCATTCCTGACAAGCAGAACCGAAGCAGCACCAACCGAGGGGTCGACTCGATGAGCTCGTTCGCACCCGGACGCCTGTCCGGCACCACCGCCGCCGCGGTGGACGCGCGACCGCTGCGTCGGGTCCGCCACGAGGTGCGCGACGGCGCGGTGGTGATGGCGTTCTCGGCGGTGGCGTCCACCGCCCTGGCCGGCGCGATGCTCCTGGTCGTCACTCTCGTGGGTCAGGGCGCCTAGGCCATGCCCACGCCCGCCCACGTCCCGGTGCTGCTCGACCGGGTCGTCGCCCTGGTCGCGCCCGCACTCGAGCACCCCGGCTCCGTCATGGTCGACGCCACGCTCGGCCTCGGCGGCCACACCGAGGCCGTCCTCGAGCGCATCCCGCAGGCCCGCGTCATCGGCATCGACCGCGACGTGCACGCCCTCGAGCGCAGCCGCGAGCGGCTCGCGCCGTACGCCGACCGGGTGACGTTCGTGCACGCGGTGTACGACGAGATCGGCGAGGTGCTCGCCGAGCAGGGGCTCGACCACGTCGACGGCGTGCTGTTCGACCTCGGCGTCTCCTCCATGCAGCTCGACGTCCGCGAGCGCGGCTTCGCCTACGCCGAGGACGCGCCGCTCGACATGCGGATGGACGACACCCAGGGTCCGACGGCCGCAGACGTGCTCAACGAGTACTCCGTCGACGACCTGACCCGCATCCTCCGCGAGTACGGCGAGGAGCGCTTCGCCCGTCGCATCGCCGAGGCGGTCGTCCGGGAGCGGGCGAAGGAGCCGTTCACCCGCACCGGTCGCCTCGTCGAGCTGCTGTACGACGTCATCCCGGCGCCCGCACGGCGGACGGGCGGCCACCCCGCGAAGCGCACGTTCCAGGCGCTGCGGATCGAGGTCAACGACGAGCTGTCGGTGCTGCGCCGGGCGCTGCCGGCGGCGATCGACGCGGTCGGCATCGGGGGCCGCGCCGTCGTCATGAGCTACCACTCGCTCGAGGACCGGATGACCAAGCAGGCCTTCGCCGAGGTCACTCGCAGCGACGTACCGCCGGACCTGCCGTTCGTGCCCGAGGGCAGCGAGCCGCCGTTCCGGCTGCTGACCCGCGGCGCCGAGAAGGCGTCCGCGGAGGAGATCGAGCGCAACCCGCGCGCCGCGTCCGTGCGCGTGCGGGCCATCGAGCGCGTGGGCCGCAAGCCGCACGCAGCAGGGGGAGTCCGATGAGCCAAGCCGCACCGAACAACAACCCGTGGCGGGGCAACCGCGTCCCGCGGATCGCCGAGGCCGCCGTCGAGCGCGCCCGGCTCACCGTCGTACCCCGACGCCGCACCCGCGCCCCCCGCGTGCCGTTCGTCGCGCTCGTCTCGCTGCTGCTCGTCAGCGGTGTCGCCGGGCTGCTGATGTTCAACACCTCGATGCAGCAGTCGTCGTTCACCGCGACCGCGCTCGAGCAGCAGTCGCAGATCCTCGCCGCGAAGGAGCAGTCGCTGCGGATGGAGCTCGAGCGGCTCCGCGACCCGCAGCGCGTCGCCCAGGCCGCCCGCGAGATGGGCATGGTGCCGGCCGCCAACCCGGCCTTCATCCGGCTCGAGGACGGCGAGGTTCTCGGCACGCCGACGCCCGCGATCGCCGAGGACGCGGTCCGGATCACCCCGCTGCCGACGCGCAAGCCCAAGAGCCTGCGGCCCGACCCGGTGATCGTGCGCGTGCCGGACACCGACGAGTCCGGCGCGGCAAACACCGATGAGAGCGACT
>NZ_CAMPGZ010000069.1 GCF_946885725.1 uncultured Nocardioides sp. | reverse complement strand
TCGTCGACCTGTTCGTCTACGTGGTGGTCCTCAACCTCGCGGTGCAGTACGTCCCGGAGGTGATCAGCGAGACGTTCACCCTCTCGCTGCTCACGGCCGCCCTCCTCAAGGTGACGCTCGAGCTCGTCCTCGTCCTCAAGGGCGTCGTCATGGCTCGGCTCCGGAGCGCCACCACACGGCCGGCGAAGGCGACGTCTGCTCTGCTGCTCTGGGTCGTCGCGGCGGGAAGCAAGCTGGTGGTGCTCTGGCTGATCGACGTCACGTTCGGCGGGGCGGTCAGCTTGGGAGGGTTCGTACCCGTGACGCTGCTCGTGCTCGCTCTGCTGGCGTCGCGTGCGGGCGTACGACGTCTGCTGTACGGCGCTACATCCACCGGCTGACGTGCCGTCTGCTCTCGGACGACCGGGCTCCGCCTCCCCCATGCAACCATGAGCGACTCGGCCATCCACACGACCAAGTACCAGCGCAAGGGCAAGACCGTCGACTCCAGCGCCTAGCGCCACGAACGGCTCACCGGTCGGCTCGCCACCCACTGAGCAGGGGCGTCAGGGCAAGACGCGCCGACTCGGCGAGCTCCTCAGGAGTCTCGCCGTACGACGGCAGGTGGTGCACGCGCACCGGACAGGCCCGCAGGATCTCGTCGAGGAGCGCCTGGCCGCGGCGCAGCTCGGCGACACGGCGGCGTGGGGCGACGCGCTGCACACGACTGTGCTGCGACCTGCGGGAGGAGAGGCGGTGCGCCGCCAGATCCACTGGTACGTCGAGATGCAGCACGAGCTGGGGGCGGGAGGCGGCAGGGGCGGTCGCCCAGAGATCGGCGGCGTCGAGATCGCGGGAGCGCAGCGTTGCCGTCCAGGTCGTCTGCACCAGCCCCTCCTCGAGCAGGCTGACGCCGGACGCGCGGCGGCCACGGATCGCCAGCTGCTCGGTCGCCAGCCACTGCGCCAGCACCGCCGCGACGTCGCGCCGGGACGACTGACCCGACCGCGCGATGAGGCCGGCGGCCCGCCAGGCCATGCCGGGAGCACGCGCGGCCTGGGCAACGCCGAGCGCGCCGCGGCGCAGCACCCGCACCTCGCGCCGCACGCGCGCGGACACGATCGCATCGCCGATCTCGCACGGCACGCCGTCGGCGCGCAGCCGCGCCACCAGGGCCTCGGCGAGCGCGCTCTTCCCGGACCCGGGCAGGCCGGCGAGCTCGACGACGAGACCGGGCACCGTCAGCCCGCCGAGTCGGCCGTGTGACGGGCGTGGGCGTCGAGCGCCTCCAGGACCAGCGTCACCTGCTCCTCGATCGATGTGTCGGACGTGACCAGCCGCAGCACCTCGGCACCCTCGCGCGCCAACGAGTCCGCCACGCGGTGCACGCTGCGCCGTTCGTCGTCGAGGTAGGCGTGCAGGCTCTCGGTGTCGAGGTCGTCGGCGTGGTGCCGCTTGCGCCGACCGCGCACCCGTTCCGCGAGCGTGTCGGTGTCGGCGTCGAGGATCACCAGCAGGTCCAGCAGCCCCGCGGTCTCCACGCAGCGCTGGGTCCACCAGGCACCTCCGTGCGGGCGCTGCCGCATCTGCATCATCCGGACCAGCGTGTAGGCCGCGCCCTGGTCGAACACCACCATCCGCGCGCCCTGCGCGATCCGGTGTCGCGCGACGTGCCGCGCTGCCGTCACCCGGGCCGCCCACGACGCCCAGCGTCGACGGTCCACGTCCGGGGGCGGCGCGACGGCGACCGGCCAGGACTTGGCCATCGACCAGGCCAGCGCGGACAGGTCGCCGCGCGAGTGGTCCTTGACGACGGTCACCCCGTCCAGCACGGCGAGCGCGTCGGCGAGTCCGGACTTCCCGGCACCGGGCGCCCCGAGCAGCTCGACCACGGCGCCGTCGCGCCGCGCGCTCACAGCCGCTCCCACACGATCCGCCGGACGACGTCCAGCACCTCGTGCGGCGGCAGGGTCGCGTCCACGACGACCGCGTTCGTGCCGGACCAGTCCGCGTCGTAGACCTCTTGGTTGCGGTTGCGGACGTAACGGCTCGGCTCGTCGTGCCGGCGTCGTACGGCGATCTCCGGGTCGAGGCGCAGCACGATCAGGACGTCCGGCGGCGCGATCTGGTCGTAGATACGCTGCTCGGCCCGCGCGATGCGCCGCGTCAGCCGGGAGAACCGCTCAGGCGTGCGCAGCGTCCACGTCGTCCGCGGTCCGTCCATCGTGGCGATCTGCGCGAGCGGCCACCGGTCGGTGACGACCAGGCCGCCGGTGTCCGCCTCGCGCCGGGCGCGCTTGTAGTCGCGCAGCCGGTCGCGGGCGGTGAACAGGTGCCACAGCGCCCAGGCGTTGCCCGGGAAGTCCTCGGGCCGCGCGGTGCGCGGGTCGACCGACGCCCACGCGGACTCCAGCAGACCGACGCTGCGCGCGACGTACATCGGACCCTTGACCGCGAGCGTGAGCAGCGACGGTCGCGGCTTGCCGAGGTGCAGCTGCTTGACGCGCAGGGGACCGGCGAGCCACTTCGTGGTGCCCTCGACCGCCGTCGACTTGCCCGCACCGTCGCCGCCGACGATCGCGATCGTCGCCCCCACCGGAGTGAGGCGCTTGCGGGCCGGCAGCTTGAGGACGTAGGCCCGCGAGCCCCACGTGAAGCGGCGCCACATGCGCAGCCAGAGGTCGTGCGGCCAGGACCGGCGCGCGTGCGGCCGCAGCGCGCGCAGCACCGCGCGTCCCGCCGTGAGCCGGGCCGACAGCGACGCCTTCTCGCCGAGCGTGGCCAGGCAGCGCTCCCAGAGCTCGACACCGATGCCGGCGAGGTGCTCGCGCGCGACTGCACGGGTCGCCTCCGGGTCCGCCCGCTCGAGCAGCCAGTCGAGCTCGCGCCGCTCGTTCTTGCCGAGCCGTCCCTTGCCGACCGCCACCGCGTCCCAGGTCGCGTGCTTGACCATCATGCGGATGACGAACACGGCGAGCTCGAACTCCGGCGACGGGATCGGGAAGATCGTGTCGTGCCGGCACGAGGCGAGGTAGGCGTCCTCGATCGGCAGCCGGAAGTTCTTCGTGGTGTCGTCACCGAGCACGAGGCTGAAGTGCGCGTGGACGTGCACGAACCGGCCGGACGGCGGGTCCAGCGCGTAGTGGTGGCTGACGCCCGGGTGGTCGCGGCCGCCCGGCGCGAGGGCGTGCCGGAAGCCGAGCCGGGCCAGCACCTCGCTGAACCGCACGCCGTCGTGCCGGTGCACCAGCAGGTCGAGGTCGTTCTCGCCCGTCGCCGACTTGAGCAACATGTCGTTGCTCTTCCAGTGGCAGTAGCGCACCTCGGCGAGCCGGAGCTCCTCGCGCAGCGCCACGGCC
This sequence comes from uncultured Nocardioides sp., assembly GCF_946885725.1. The sequence goes on along the minus strand of NZ_CAMPGZ010000069.1, from coordinate 14,958 downwards.
AGTGACTGGGCATCGTCGGGCAGGCGGGTGGCCGGGCTCGAGGTCAGCGCCCGGAGGTCGGCCTCGTCGGTCGTCATCGGTCAGCTCACCTTCGTTCGATGTCGTGGTGCTCGTGCCACGTGTCGCTCGCCGCCCACGCCGAGGAGCGCACGCGGCCGTTGTGGCGGTGCTGCTGCGTCTGCTCGGGGATGTCCGGCGCCGGCGCCGGCAGCGGCGCGGCCGCGGGTACGACGGGCGGCCGCTGGTCGAACAGGTGGACCCAGGCGATGCCGAGCGTCAGGCCGATCAGCATGCCGGCCAGAGCCAGCACGAGCGGCGTCGGCCGCAGCGGCGACCGGGTGCTCCACGCCTCGTCGACGATCGAGAGCTCGCCGGCCTCCGAGGTGTCGAGCGCGTCCAGCTCGGTGTAGTTCGAGCGCAGCGCGGCGAGGGTGTTCTGGGTCGCCGCGATGCGGCTCGCGAGCGTCTGGCGGTCCGCCTCGGGCGCTGCGGCCAGCGCGTCCTGCAGGCGCAGCAGCTCGCGGTGCTCGCGGGCGATGTCCGCCTCGAGCGCGGTGAGCTGCTCGCGCAGGAAGGAGCGGTCGGACGACGTGATCTGCTCGCGGGCCTCCCGCATCAGCGAGTCGGCGACGGCGGTGGCCAGGTCGGTCGACTTCTGCGGGTCGTCGGTGTAGACGCTGATCTCGACCAGCTGGGCGTTCTTCGCGCCGGTGCGGGCGGAGACGTCCCGCGAGAGGTCCCGCCAGTCGTCCGCCCAGCCGTCCTCGGCGACCGGTCCGAGCACGGGCTCGCGCCGCACCAGGTCGGCGTACCGGTTCGCGAGGACCGCACTGGTCTGGAGCGTCTCGTCGTCCGCCGCCACGGCCAGGTCGCGGCCGACCTGCAGGCTGATCGCGCCCTTGTACACCGGCGTCTGGACGTACGCGACACCGAAGCCGACCGCGCCGCCCAGCAGGGTGAGCGCGAGCAGGAAACCCAGCCGGGCGCGCAGCCGCTGGCCCAGGCCGGCCGTCTGCGGGTCGAGCCGCGTGGCGGTTCGGAGCGCCCGGCCGACCTCAGCGCCCCGCGGGACGCGCTGGCGGTAGAGCCGGCCGTAGGCGTCGTTCATGCTCGTGACGCTGAACTGTTCGATCACGGTCTGGCGGAGCCGCCGGCCGATCGCCTCACGCTCTTCGGGACTCGTGGCGCGCATCCGGTCCAGCGCCCGCGCGAAGCCCGCGGTGTCGCCGACGCGCACCAGGGGCAGACCCTTGGCGGCGCGGGCGATCTCGCGGTGCGGCGGGATGTCGGAGGCGATCACCGGTACGCCGCAGGCCATCGCCTCGAGCATCGCGACCGGCAGACCCTCGCCCGCCGACGTCGTGATGAACACGTCGGCGTTCGCGAGTTCGCGGTACACCTCGTCCCGCGGGACGATCCCGCGCAGCTGCACCGACTGCAGCAGGTGCTCGTGCTGGATGCGGTCGTTGAGCTGCATCCGCAGCAGTCCGTCGCCGATGAATGTCAGCCTGTCCTCGCGTTTGCGCATGGCCAGGAACGCCGACAGCGCGGTGTGCGGGTGCTTGATCGGGATGAGCCGGCTGACCGCGGTGACGTGGAAGCCCGGTGCCCGTTGAGGGATGTAGCCCTCGAGGGCGCGGTCGACGCGTTCGACGTCCACGCCGTTCGGCACCACCTGGAGCTTGTCCTGGCGGAGCCGGCGCAGCCGCTTGGGCAGCGACTCGTACGCCGCCTGCCCGCACAGCACGATCAGCGGGAACATCAGCATGATGTACCGCAGGAACAAGCGGTTGCGGAGACGGAAGCTCTGCCAGCTGTTGTGGATCGTGAACACCAGGTCGCGGCGCGAGCGGCGCATCCGGAAGTAGGTCCAGAGCGTCACGATCCCGCTGGCCGGCGCGTGCACGTGGACGACGTCGTAGTCGTCGGCGGTGAGCGCCCGGCGGAGCGCGCGGAAGCAACCGCGCACCGACCCGTCGCCCTCGAAGAGGCGCAGGCCGTCGGGCGGGGTCACGTCGGCGGGGAACAGCGAGCAGACCGTGACGGTCCTGGTGTCCAGGACGGGCAGGCAGTGCTCGTTGTACTGACTGTTGGTGGGCCCGGCCCGCACGATCACGTGCAGGACGGACAGGCCCGCGGCGGCATCGGTCATCGGTTACGGCCTCCTGGCAGGTACGACGTCCGGCAGCCCCGGACAGCGGCGAGTCCCAGTGCGGCGATCAGCCAGTAGTGCCGGTCGAGCATCTCGGGCGCGAACATGAAGATGGTGAGAATCCCGGCCATGGAGGCGAAGAGCCCCCACAGCAGATGGGCGTCGGGCGGATGGGCGCGCCGGACGGTGCCGACGACGTCGAAGCCCCACAGCACGAGCCACACGGCGAAGGCCGCGGTGCCGATCGCACCGACCTGCACCCCCAGCTGGAGCCAGAGGTTGTGCGGCAGCTGGGCGGTGGCCTCCACTTCGTACGCGGGTGCGACGTAGCGGAAGTTGTCGAGGCCGGTGCCGACGAGCGGTGTCTCGAAGAACGCGGCCGTGCCGGCGTTGATGAGGTGCTCGCGGTCGCCGACCAGGTTCGCCTGGGCCTCGATGTCGCTGGTGTCCAGGCTGCGTTCGATCCGCTCCTCGAGCGTGTTCGGCAGCTGGCCGGTGGCGAGCAGGCCGACCCCGACGACGCCGCACACCGCGGCGACTGCGAGCAGGCGGCCCAGGTTGCGCACGATCCCGACCCCCGGTCGGACCACGAACACGACCAGGGCGATGCCGGCGCCGAGGAGGCTGCTGCGCGACCCGGACGCGGCCACCGCCCAGACGCTGAGATACATGCCGGCCAGCAGCGCGGCCGTGGCCGTGACCCGCGCGGCCCTTCCGGCGTTCCGGCTGAGCAGCCAGAGCACCACCAGCAGCGGGATGAGGTACGCCGCGGGGTAGCCGAGCCGGTTCGGGTTCTCGCTGTAGAACACCACGACGCGGCCGGCGCCCTGCGTCGGGCGGAAGACGTAGGCGTGCGCGATCGCGGCCAGCGTGCCGAAGCAGAGCAGGGCGATCGACGTCACCGCGCGGCCCCTGGTGCGCACGACACTGATCACCACCGGCACCTGCACGAAGAAGATGAACGCGTACTGCAGCACCTGCGTCATCGCTTCCATCGCGTGGGTCGACCGGAAGGCACTGACCAGCGCGGCGAGGATGAACACGTACGACGCCGCGAGGTAGCCGGCCGACGGCCACACGAAGCGGCGCTCGCTCAGCAGGAAGAACAGAGCGACGAACACGAGCAGGTCGTAGACGCTGAAGCTGCGCCAGATCAGCAGGTTGAGCGGGGCGAGCATGGCGCCGCCGACGACCAGCACGTCGGCGGTGCGGACCGGCACGCGGACGGCGGTGACCGGACGAGCGGCGGTGAGGGCGGTCGGGCCCGTCACGAAGGTGGTCATGCGGTCCTCCCGAGCACTGCGTGGACGCGTCGCACGAGCCGCCGGCGCTGGGTCCGGTCGAGGCCGAGCACGAGCGCCAGCCCGGAGGAGACGACCGCGGTGAGCGCCACCGCGGGCACGAGCGTCAGCCAGCCCACGTGCGGCAGGTGCGGCGCGACCTCGTACGCGACCGCGAGGAACAGCGCGGTGACCAGGGCCGGGCGGACGATGGCCCTCAGCTGTCGGCTCAGGGGGACGCCCAGGAACCGGCCCACCGCGACGGGCGCCGTGACGCCCAGGACCGCCCGGCCGGCCACCAGTCCGAGACAGAGGCCGACCGCCGCGCCGCCGAGGGGGCCGGCGGCGAGGGCGGCGAGCCCGATGGAGGTCACCGCCGCCACGACGCCGGCGACGACCTTGATCCGCGGCTTGAGCGCTACGTCGATGACGAACGTGTCGGCCTTGATCAGCGCGAGCTGGAAGGCCAGCACGACCAGCAACAGCGTGACCGTGTCTCCGGCGTACAGGCTCTCGCCGACCCACAGGCCGACGAACGCGGCGTTCCAGAGCATGATCGTCACGCTCATGCCGGTGCCGAGCACCCACACGAGCGCCATCACCTCGCCGCGCAGCGTCGCCGCCTTGTCGCGGGCGCCGGAGCCGAGGTAGCCACCGATGCCGGGGATGGTCGCCTGCACCACCATCGCGAGCACCTGCGCCATCGCGTCACCGACCCACTTGGTGAGCGCGAACGCGGCCACCGCGGCCAGTGGCACGAACGCCGCGAGCACGAGCACGTCGCTGGCGATCATCAGCTCGAGCACGAGCTTCCAGCCCAGGAACCACGCCGACAGCCCCAGGAACCAGCGGGTCAGCGCGCGCGTGGGCCGAGCGAAACCGAACCACCCGAGGCGGCGCCGGGTGATCGTCCAGAACACGATGCCGGTGAGGAAGGTGGTCGTGAGCGTCGCTGCGGCGAGCCCGGGCAGCCCGAGGCCGAGCTTCACCGACCCGACCATCAGCGCGCCGCCGACAGCCACGAGCGCGGCGGACACCCCCATCCGGGTGTAGCCGAGGTTCTCGCCGACGAGCGCCGACCGCGGCAGGGTCAGCAGCGTCATCGCGGCGGCGTCGACGGTGAGCAGCGTGGCCGCGACGCGCAGCGGCGTGACCTGGTCGGCCGGTACGTCGAGGAGCCCCGGAGCGAGCCACACGCCCAGCGCGCCGGCGACGAGGAGCAGCGGGAGGAAGACCAGCCAGACGACCGCCGCCGCGCCGACCAGCTGCCGCTTCTCCTGGTCGGGGGCGGTCCACTGCTTGTGGGCGATGGCGTACTGCAGCGCCTGCGCGGAGCGGCCGCTCGCGCCCCAGACGTAGCTGGACCACTGCCACAGCACCCGCCAGGCGCCGTACGTCGCGGCACCGAGGCCCGAGACGATGAGGGGACTGACGACGAGCTCGACCACCGCGCGGGCGCCGTAGTCGAGGCCGGAGGCCACCGCGTTGAGCGACGCGCGACGGGTCAGGTTGCGCGTCGCCGCGGGCGTCGCCGGTGCGGCGACGCGACCCCCTGTCTTCATTCCTGCCCCCTGCAGTCGAATCATCTGGATCCTCGCCGCGGGCCCGCCCCCCGGGCACGCGTGCGGGTGCGTATCCCGCCTACGCCGATCGAAGGACGTCGGCGCCTTGTTCGGATTTCTGTGCCTTTCCCGGTGCCGTGGTGGCCTGGGGGAGCACCTGGCCCACCAGGTCGCTGTAGAGCTCGTCGAGCGCGCCGCACATCACCTCGGCCGAGAAGTGGCTGCGCACCCGCTCGCGGCCGGCGGCGCCCATCGCCGCGGCCTCGGCCGGGTGGTCCAGCAGCCACAGCACCGAGCGCGCCATCGAGGACGGGTCGCCCGGCGTGGCGAGGAGTCCGGTGCAGCCCGGCTCGACGAGGTCGGGCACGCCATTGACGGCGGTGGCGACCACGGCCCGGCCGGAGGCCATCGCCTCGGTGACGGCGCGGCCCAGGCCCTCGTAGCGTGACGGCACGCAGTAGACGTCGAACGCCGCGGCCACGCGCGGGGCGTCCGCCCGGAAGCCCGTGAACAGGATCGGCACGCCGAGTCGGGCGGCCTCGTTGTGGGTCTCCTTCTCGAGTCCCGCGGACTCGAGCGTCGTGTCGCCGACCATCACGAAGTGCACGTCGGGGCGCACCTTGTGGACCTCGGCGCACATGCGCACGAAGTCGAGCGGCGCCTTCTGGGCCACGATGCGGCCGACGGTGCCGACGACGGGGGCGCCGTCGTCGATGCCGAGCTCGGCCCGCACGGTCGGGTCCGTCGTGGTCGGGATGTCGTCGAGCGCGACCGCTGACGGGATGACCGTCACCTTCCCGGGCGGTGCGATCCGGTTGTGCACGGCCTCCTGCGCGACGCGCGGTGCGACGGCGACGTAGTGGTGCGCCAGCCTGCGCGCCATCCGGTCGAGGAACAGGTAGAGCCACCGGCGCCGACGGCTGAGCCCGTCGTGCGCGGCGAAGATGTGGAACGTGTGCACGACGACCGGCACGCGAGCGATCCGGGCCGCGACGCGAGCGATCAGGCCGGCCTTGCTGCAGTGCGTGTGCACGACCGTGAACCGCTCGCGTCGCATCAGCCGGACCAGCTCGAGGCAGGCGAGCAGGTCGTGCTTCGGCGAGATCGTCTCCTTCATGTGGCGTACGTCGACGCAGTGCACGCCGGCCTCGGCGGCCTGCTCCCAGAGCGGACCGCCGGGCATCGCCGCCACCCACACCTCGTAGCGGTCCCGGTCCATCCCCACCGCCGACAGCAGCGTGTTGCCGCCGGAGCCGGCGATGAACCGGGTGATGACGTGCAGGACCTTGACCTTGGGCAGCTCCGGCTGACGGGGGAGCAGCGCCTTGGGCACGATCCGGCGGGGGACCGCCGGCCACACCGAGCGGCTCATCGGCTCGCCTCCGCGGCCGGGGACGAGGGCGTGGGCCCGGGCGGCTCGGCCGGCACGGGCTGCTCGTGCTCCCAGCCGATCCGGGCCGCGTCGACCATGTGCGCCAGGCCCTGGTCGAGGGACGTGCGTGGGTGGTAGCCGAAGCCCTTGCGCGCCACGGTCGTGTCCGCGGCGGTGTGCTTCACGTCGCCGCGCTGGCTCGGCAGCCGGACGAGGTGGACCGGTCCGGCGAGCGCCTGGACCTTCTCGATGACCTCGAGCATCGTCGTGCGCGACCCGCCGCCGATGTTGGCGACGCCGGTCCACGGCGACAGCGCGGCCTGCCGCATCGCGGTCACGACGTCCCAGACGTAGGTGAAGTCGCGGCTCTGCGTGCCGTCGCCGTACAGCAGGAACGGGTCACCCGACAGCGCCGCCTCGACGAGGCGGGTGAACGCCATGTCCGGGCGTTGGCGAGGCCCGTAGACCGTGAACAACCGCAGCGACACCGTCGGTACGCCGGACGTCGTCCGGTAGATCTCGCACAGGTGCTCGGCGGCCAGCTTGGTCATGCCGTACGGCGAGACCGGCCGGGGCGTCATGTCCTCGGTGGTCGGATAGCTCTCCGCGTCGCCGTACACCGACGACGACGAGGCGTAGACGACCTTGTAGACCTTGGTCGCGCGCGCGGCCTCCAGCACGCGCTGCGTGGCGAGGATGTTGCGCGACAGGTAGGGCTTGAAGTCCTCGCCCCACGACGCCCGCACGCCGGGCTGCCCGGCGAGGTGGTAGATCACGTCCGCCTTCTCGAACAGCATCTCGAGCGGCGCGGTGGCGAGGTCGAGGCGGCACTCGACGAAGCCGGGCCGGTTGCGCAGCGGCGCGAGGTTGCGCTCCTTGCGGCGCGGGTCGTAGTAGTCAGTCAGGCAGTCGATGCCCAGGACCTCGTCGCCCTTGTCCAGCAGGTGCTGGCTCAGGTGCGAACCGATGAATCCGGCGGCGCCGGTGACGACTGCTCTCATGGACTGCCCCTCTGGGTCTCTGCCTCTGTATGTGGTCTGTGGCTGTGCTCTGTGTCTGGTCTCGGGTCGGTGGTGGTGGTCCGCGCTCCGGCGCCTCAGGGGCGCGCCGGCATCGCGTGGACCGCCTGCTGCAGCACCGCCAGCCGGCCGGCGTCGCCGTGCGCGAGCTCGGTGAGCGCGACCTCGAACTGCGCGAGCAGCAGCACGTCGCGCCACAGCCGCACCGGGACGGTCAGGGAGTCCAGGGCGCCCTGCATCGTGGCCTTGACCGATCCCGCGAACTTGGTGCGGCCGGCGACCACCTCCGCCAGCCGCAGCCCGGTGGCGTCGACGGCGTAGCGGCCGAGGTCGCGCAGCGGGTCGGAGTCGCTGCGACCGAGGCCCCAGTCGTCGACGCCCACCTCGCCGTTCTGCACGAACACGTGGCGGGCGCACAGACAGCCGTGGGTCATGGCCGCCGGTACCTGCACTTGAGCGAGCCGGCCGCGGGCCCGCAGCAGCGCGCCGATCGCCGGCCGGACGTGCGCGGCGCCGCGGTAGCGGCTGAGCACCTGGTCGACCGCGCTGCGGCCGAGCTCGACCTGCGTCGGCTCGCCGGCGGTCGCGCTCCACACCTCCGCGAGCCAGGCCACCACGGCGACGAAATGGTCTCGGGGGACTGTCGTGGACGGCGGCGGGGGAGCGCCGACCGAGGCGAGTCCGGGCACCGCCGTGACGACCAGCCCGCGCTTGCCGCCGGGACCGTCGACCCACTCGACGACGTGCGGGACGCTCGCGTTGAGCCGACCCTGCAGCTTCTCGTCGAGAATCGCGAGCACGCGCACCTCGTTGGCGATCGCCTCCTCGCCGCCGGCCCCGTGGGCCAGCCCGACCGCGAACCGAAAACGGTCGGTGCCGCGGTCGGCCAGGAACAGCCTGCGCGTCCCGGGCGCGGCGCCGGCGATGACGTCGGCGATGACGAGGCGCTGCTCGCGAAGCAGCTGGTCCAGGTCGCGGGAGCGAGGGGGCCGGCGCGGGGTGGGCCCCCGTACCCGTTCGCTCGACTCCGTCCTCCCGCGTTCATCAGAAGTCATCGGGGTACGGCGCCGCCTGCGCCGGGATCGTGGGCACCTGCGGCTGGTACTCCGGCAGCAGCGCCATGAGCTCCCGTCGTACGGCGTCCGGGTCGTTGACGTGCGCGGCGTGGTAGAGGTTGCGCAGGCGCTGCTGGAAGCCCCAGGCCGGCTCGGGCACGTCGGTGCGGTAGATGCGCGGGTGCTCGGTCAGCACCGGCGTCTCGTGCTCGCTGAACAGCGTCTCGTTGAGCTTCTCGCCGGGACGCATCCCGGTGAAGACGATGTCGACGTCGCTGCGGTTCATCAGCTTCGCGAACGACTGCACCACGTCGACGATGCGCACCGGCTCACCCATGTCGAGCACGAACACCTCGCCGTCCTCGGCGAGACGCGCGGCCTCGACGACCAGGCCGGCGGCCTCCTCGATCGTCATGAAGAACCGGGTCATGTCCGGGTGCGTCACCGTCATCGGCAGGCCCGCGTTGAGCTGCTCGGCGAGCACGCTGAGCAGCGAGCCGCGGCTGCCTAGCACGTTGCCGAACCGCACGGACGCGACCTTGGTCTTGCCGCCGTGCTCCTGCTGCACCAGCAGCTCGGCGAGCCGCTTGGTGGCGCCGAGCACGGACGTCGGGTCCGCGGCCTTGTCGGTGGAGATCAGGATGAACCGCTCGGCCTCGTGCTTCAGCGCAGCCCACAGCACGTTCTCGGTGCCGCGCACGTTGGACTTCACGGCCTCGCACGGGTGCCGCTCGAGCAGCGGCAGGTGCTTGTGCGCCGCGGCGTGGAAGACCAGGTCCGGCCGTACGTCGGCGAACACCTGGTCGATCCGCTCGCTGTCGCGGATGTCGGCGACGATGCAGTCGTCGCTGTCGAGCAGGCCCTGGCCGAACAGCTCGAGCTGCAGCCGGTGCAGGTTGGACTCGTCGTGGTCGAGCAGCACGAGGCGCTTCGGCGAGAAGCCGAAGACCTGCCGGCACAGCTCCGAGCCGATGGACCCGCCGGCGCCGGTGACCAGCACGACGCGGTCCTCGATGATCGCGGCCGCCTCGCGGCTGACCACGTGGACCTCCTCGCGGCCGATCAGCTGGCCGACGTCGAGCCAGCGCATGTCGCTGCCGACGACCTTCCGCTCGAGCGCGGCGACGAACGACGGCAGGTAGCGGATGCTGGCACCGGCCCTCGACGCGGCCTGGCTGACCTGCTTGAAGACCTCGGGCTCGAGGCCGGGGATCGCGATGACGACGACGTCGACATCCTCGTCCGTGACGACCCGCTCGACGTCGGCGAGCCGCCCGAGGACCGGGTACGGCGCCGGTTGGGCGCGGCCGATCAGGTTGTCGTCGACGAAGGCCACCGGCTCCAGGCCGAACGTCGGGGTCGCGGCCAGGTCGCGCGCCAGCGCACGTCCAGCCTCTCCGGCCCCCACGACGAGCGTGCGCAGCAGCCGCGCGGGAGTGCGGGCGAGCAGCAGCGGCTCGGTTCGTTCGTTCAGCATCGTCACGGCAGTGCCTCCTGGTAGTGGTGCGTGGCCGGCGCCGAGCCGGGTGCGAGCTCGTGCAGGGCGTCGACCACCGTGTCCACGTCCTCGTCGGTGAGTCCCTGGTGCAACGGGAGCGAGAGCGTCTCGGCGAACACCGCGTCCGCGCCGGGCAGGCCGGCGGAGGGCACGACGCAGATGTCGCGGAAGTGCGGGAAGTGGTGCAGCGGGATGAAGTGCACGCTGGTCCCGATGCCCCGCTCCGCCAGCAGCTGGGCCAGGTCGTCGCGCGTCACGCCGGTCTCGGGCGTCACGCGGACGACGTACAGGTGCCAGGCGTGCTCGCCGGTCGGCGGGTCGGACGGCAGGCCGAGGCCGGGTACGTCGGCGAGCCCGGCGGCGTACCGCGCGACGAGCTCGTGCCGGCGGGCCTGCCAGTCGTCGAGGTGACGCAGCTGGGCGCGGCCGATGGCGGCGTGCACGTCGGAGAGGTTCGCCTTGAGGCCGGCCTCCTCGACCGAGTAGCGCCAGCTCCCGCCCGGCAGGTAGCGCCGCCACGCGTCGCTGGTCATGCCGTGCAGCCGGGTGACGCGCGCCTGCGCGGCGAACTCCTCGTCGCGCGTGGTGAGCATGCCGCCCTCGCCGATCGGGAGGTTCTTGGTGGCGTAGAAGCTGAAGCAGGTCGCCCGCGACAGTCCGCCCACCAGCTCGTCGCCGACGCGGGTGCCCAGCGCGTGGGCCGCGTCCTCGACGACCTGGTCGAGGGTGAGCCCGACGGCGTCGGCCAGCGCGGCCACGTCGGCGGGGTAGCCCGCGAAGTGCAGCGCGAGCATCGCCTGCACGCCGCCGGCCTCCCGAGCGGCCGCGGCACACGTGCGGGGCGAGACCGTGCCCGTGTCGGGCTCGACGTCGGCGACGACCGGGACCAGCCCGGCGTGCCGGACGGCTTCGACCGCGCCGCAGAAGGTGATCGCCGGCACCAGCACCTTGGCGTCCCGTGGGAGGCGTAGGCCACGCAAGGCGATCTCGATCGCCGCCGTGCACGAGGACACCGTCACGGCGTACGGCACCCCGAGCCAGGCGGCGAGCTCTTCCTCGAACGCGGCGCACTCGGGACCGGTCGTGAGCCAGCCGGAGCGGAGCACACGCTGCACGGCTGCACCGGTCTCGGGTGCCACGACCGGGCGGGAGTACGGCACGTCGTGCTTGGTGGCCGTTTCCGCCGAAGCCATGGTTACCCCCCACCGAAACCGGTTCACGAGTCCCCCCACGGGACTCCTAGAACGCTATGGACCGGGCGGTTCCGGAGGATCGGGCAAGGTGTCTAACCGGACTACGCCAGACGGACGGAACGGATAGGTCCGCCGTAGCCCGGGCGGGGTCGGAGGCCGTGCGGTTTGGTCCCCAACCGCAAAGAATCGGACACCGAATCCTGCGGTTTGTGACCAATCGGTGGGGTGTTGAAGGAGTGCTGGATCAGCCCCGGGATCAACCCCGGGCGAGCGCGTTCAGCCACTCCTCGACGTTGGTCCAGCCGTCGCCGTCGACGTCGCCCGAGGAGTCCTTGACGGCCGGGTTCGTGCCGTGCGCGCTCTCCCACGTGTCCGGTACGCCGTCCCCGTCGGAGTCGGCCGGAGCGGCGGTCGCCGGGAGGGTCGGCCAGCCGCCGACCTGGGCGGGCGAGTCGATGATCCGGCCGGTGCGGCTCCTCACCTCACGCACGATCCGCTGGTCGACGGCGTCGCGCACCGGACGGGTCGCGCCGGCGCCCTTCAGCACGGCGGCGTACGCCTTCGCGGCCGACGTCGTGCCGACGTCCGGAGCCTTGAACGGCTTCGGCACGACCGACCGGCGGCCCTCCGGCGACACGACCCGCTTCTCCGCGGCGGAGACGGACCTGCGGTGCGGGCCGACGTTGCCCTTGACGAAGAACGCCCAGCCGGCGCCGTCGGTGCCTTCGTAGACGTCGAGCTCCCACTCGGAGCGCTCGGTGTTCGGGCCGGGGATGTACTGGTTGCCGACGAAGTTGAACTCCGGCCGGCCGTGGCTGTTGGACGTCAGCGCCGCGTTGTCGCCGTAGTTGTAGACGATGTTGTTGCGGATGTCGGCGACGCCCGGGTTGGTCGGCTGCGGGTTGCGGTCGGCGTTGTGCGCCAGCAGGTTGTGGTGGAACGAGATCCGGCCGCTGTCCTCGCCGGAGAGGTGCACGCCCTTGGAGTGCTCGCCCTCGGGGTGCGTGGAGTGGGACAGCCCCTCCGAGACGATGTTCCACGAGAAGGTGATGTTCTTGGCGTGGTCGTACGTCGACAGGTTCTCGTCGACCGCCCACGACACCGACGAGTGGTCCACCACGACGTGGTGGGCGTTCTTCTTGTAGACCACGATGCCGTCGGCGGAGTCACCCTCACCCGCGCACGTGTTGGCGCCGCGGCGTACCCGGAGATGGCGTACGACGACGTCGTGGGTGTAGATGCCGAGCGCGGCGTCGTCGCTGCACGGGTCGACCCGCAGCGTGATGCCGCCGCCCGGGGCGCTCTGGCCGGCGATCGTGACGTAGGGCCTGGTCAGGTCGAGCCCCGACCTCAGCGTGATCGTGCCGGACACCCGGAACACCACGATGCGCTTGCCCCGGGCGTTGAGCGCCGCGCGCAGGCTGCCCGGACCACGGTCGGCCAGCGTGGTCACCAGGACGACCCGGCCGCCGCGGCCGCCCGGCGTACCGGCGCCGAACCCCTTGGCCCCGGGGAACGCCGGGCGCTGGGTCGCCTTCCGGGTCGCCGTTTGGGTCGCCGTTTGGGTCGCCACCCGAGCGTCCGGCTCACCGTCCGGTGCGGCCGGCGTGAACGCGAACGAGGTCGCGGCGATCACGAGGGCGAGCAGAGGGGCGGCGAGTCGTGACAAAGGCATCGGCGGGGAACCTCGCAGGGGAGTGGCTACGGTCTGCCACGCTGCTCGGGTAGTCCCACCTGACGGGCGATCGAGACCGCGGCGAGCGTGCTGTGCACGCCGAGCTTGCGCAACAGGTTGTTGATGTGGGTACGGACGGTGTGCGTGGACAGGACGTATCGGTCCGCGATCTCCTGCCGTGACATGCCCTGCACGAGGCAGGACAGGATGTCGACCTCCCGGGCCGACAGGGCCTTGAGCGCCGAGCCTAGCTCCTCCCTCGTCTCCTGCTGGGACAGGAGGGCGTCGAGCACCGGGGTGAGCAGCCGCGGCGGGATCCAGGTCTCGCCGCGCGCCACCCCGTGCAGGGTGGCCATCAGGTCCTCGAGGCTCACGGTCGGCTCGACCCACCCGCGTACGCCGGCCCGGACGGCACCGACGACCAGACGCGGGTCGTCGTCGTCGCCGAGGCCCACGACCTTCAGCTTCGGGTTGACCGTGCGCAGGTCCGCGAGGGTCTCGGTGAGCGTGTTGCCGGCCTCGGACACGTACATCACCAGCAGGTCGGCACGGCCGGTCATCACCGCGTGCGTCACCCAGCTGGTGCTGGTGTGCGCGGCCACGAGCTCGACGTCCCAGCGGCTCTGGAGCAGCGACTCCATGCTGTCCACCCAGATCCGCATCGGGTGGTGCAGCGCGACCCTCAGGACGTCGACGCCTGCCGGGGGATCACCTGGCGTCACCATGGAAGTCACCCACTCGGTCGAGAAGGCCCTCGCGGCTGAGCAGGGCGACCGCCTGCAACCGCGAGTGGACACCCATCTTGACGAAGATGCTCTGCACGTGCGTGCGCACGGTGCTCGGCGTGACATTCATCCGCTCGACGATCTCGTTGGTGCTGCAGCCGTCCACCAGCAGCCGGAGCACGTCCTGCTCGCGCGGCGTGAGCCCGTCGATCGGCGTGCGCTGTCGTGGCATCGACGGCGACGAGCGCGTGCCGTGCAGCAGCTGCTGGTCGATGACCTGGTGACCGGCGGCGACCTTGTCGAGCGCCGCGGCGATGTCCTCGATCCGCTGCGCCTTGCGGATGTAGCCGTGCACGCCGAGATCGAGCGCGGCCCGTAGCGACTCCGGGGCGTCCCCGCCGGTCAGCATCACGACCTTCGTGCGCGGGTGCTGCTCGAGCACGGTACGTGCCGTCTGCAGTCCCGAGCCGACCGGGAACGCCACGTCGACGAGCAGCACGTCAGGGTCGTGCAGTGCTACCGCCTTGACCCCGTCCTCCGGCGTCCCCACCGCGGCCTCGACGACGTAGCCGAGCTCGCCCAGCGCGGTCGCCAAGGCCTGGACGAGGAGCTGATGGTCATCACAGATGACGATCCTCATCGCGACGCGCCCTCAGGCCGTCGTCCGTTGCGGCACCAGCTCGGCCCGCGTCTCCGCGTCGGGTGCGAACCGTGGAAGCTCGAGCCGCACCAGCGCGCCGCCCAGCGGGGACGAGTCGATGTCGAGCCGTCCGTCGTACGCCGCGGCGAAGCGGCGCACCGTGATCAGACCCAGCTGCTCCTGCGGCGGGATCAACCCGAAGCCCGGGCCGCTGTCGTGCACCTCGACGAAGACGCGGCCCTCGCGGCCGAGGACCCGCACCTCGACGATCCCCTCGTCGCCTGCGGCGCGTACCGCGTTCTCGATCAGGTTGCGGACCGCCCGCCCGAGCGCGACCGGGTCGGCCCACGTCCACACGTCGGCCTCGCGCACGAGCCTGAGGACGGTGTCGCGGCCGCTGGCCACGCCCCGCCACATGTCGTTCACGACCTCGCCGACGTCCACGAACGCCTCGGTCGGCCCCGACGCGGGAGCCAGCACGCGGGCGATCCAGTCGACCTCGTGCCGCATCTGCTCCAGCGTCTCCTGGACGACCGGACCGGCGAGTGGCTGGCGTTCGACGATCGACGCCAGCAACATCACGGCGGAGAGCGACTGTCTCACGTCGTGCCGGAGCCGTTGCTCCGTGAGCTCCCCCTGGTGGCCGTACCCCTCCCGATCGGTGCTCGACCCCATTCGAGCGCATTCGGTCATGCCTTCACCCCACCCAATTGTCTGGGCGTCCAAGGGCGCGCCGGGTAACGACCCGACCCGGCAACCAGCGTGCCCCCGACACCCTCCCCGTATT
>NZ_CAMPGZ010000068.1 GCF_946885725.1 uncultured Nocardioides sp. | reverse complement strand
TCTCGGTGCAGAGCATCAGCAAGGTGTTCACGCTCGCGCTAGTGATCGCCGCCGAGGGAGAAAACATCTGGGAACGGGTTTCCCGCGAACCGTCGGGCAACCCGTTCAACTCCTTGCTCCAGCTCGATCAGGAGGCGGGGCGTCCGCGCAACCCGTTCATCAACGCCGGCGCATTGGTCGTTACTGACCGGCTGCATTCGCTGACCGGCAACGCGTGCGACGCCCTGTGCGACCTGCTGCGCCGGGAGAGCGGCCGCGCCGACGTGGGCAGCGACCCAGAGGTGGCCCGTTCGGAACTCGCGGCCGGCCACCGCACATTGGCCCTCGCACACCTTCTGGCCAGCTACGGGAACCTGGAGTGTCACGTTGACCAGGTGATCAAGCAGTATGTCGCGCAGTGCGCTCTGTCCATGACCTGCCGCGAGCTGGCGCTCGCCGGGCGGTTCCTCGCCCGCGACGGCGTTCTCTCAGACGCAACGCAGCTGCTCAGCGCCCGGCAGACGAAGCGGATCAACGCCGTGATGCTCACCTGCGGGACATACGACTCGGCTGGCGAATTCGCCTACCGGGTTGGACTGCCGGCCAAGAGTGGCGTCGGTGGCGGCATCCTGGCGGTCATCCCCGACAGGGGTGTCGCCTGCGTGTGGAGTCCCGCGCTGGGCCCCTCCGGCAGCTCGGCAGCCGGACTGGCTGCGCTGGACGCGTTCACCACGTACTCCGACTGGACGGTCTTCTGAGCCCCGGCCGGCGGCGAGCGCCGAACGCCAGCGGATGCCATTCGCCCTCATCTGTGGAGCCGCGAACAGTGACGTGGCGGTGTGACTCGGGTGCCGGGGCTAGCCCACGCTGGCGAACACGAACTGACTGGGCGGGGGTGGTCACGCCGACTTGCCAGGTAGATCGATTCGAACCGCGGCCAGAAACCCGCCACTTACAGGCCGATCGCGCCCGTGGCCTCCCGCTAGACTCCGAGGTGGACCGTGAGGTCTCTCCGCGTGAACCCGAGGAGATCCGCGAACCTCCGAGGCAGTCCGTAGCGCTCGATCTCTTCCAGAGGTCGCAGGTTCAAATCCTGCCCCCGCTACCAAAATAGTTAGATCCCAACCGCGGTGCTTTCGAGGGCCGCGGTTGTGTTTTTCCCAGGCGAGTCGACCCCTCTGGGGCGTTCCAGGGCGAGGAATGCCCCGAGACGGGCCGTGGGCGCCGTCCGGCGGGCCCGAGGCGACAGGTCGTGATGGCCCTCCGCCTGGCCACTGTCGGTCGATTCGGTGGCCTCTGGGACGATCCAGAGGTTCGTGGTTGAGATCTGGGCGTATTGCGTTACCGGCGTCTGCGGGTCGAGGGTGGGGTGTTCGCCTCGGTCTTCGCGGCCGTCACGGTGGGGTGAACACCGGCGAACGTGGCGGTGGTGTCGCCGGGGTCGGTGAACTCCAGGCGCCAGCCGGTGAAGGCGCGGGTGATGAGCCACTGGCGGCCAAAGTGGCCGGTGCCTCGGTGGACGTCGTTGGTCTCCTGGAAGTCGATGCCCATCACCGCGTCCTCGAACTGTGTGTATGGACAGCCCCGGTCGACTGCGTCAGGTCGTTGCGGAATGAGGGGGCGGTGGCTCCCTGCCACCAGTTGCCGCCGGTGTCGTTCCATTGGTCGGTGGGCTCGTGGTCCTCGGTGTCGGGTCCCACGCTCGCCATGAGGATCTGTGTGGCTGTCAGACGGTTCAGGGGTGCGGTCGCCCACTCCATGCAGAGTTCCCCGGCCGGGTGCGCGGGTGGCACGACCAGCAGCGTGATCGAGCTGCGGGTGGACATGCTCAACACCACGAGGTGCGTGTCGTCGCGGGGGAAGGGGCCGGTCTTGATCCGTCTGCGGCCTGTGACCACCGTGCGCGGTCGACTGGTCCAATCTGGCCTCGAGTAGAGCGCTCGGTACACGCTGCCCACGTCGGCCGGGAAATGATCGACCAGGTCCGCGAGCTCGATGGCGAGATCGCGGGTCTGCGGCCACCACCCTCCGTCGAGCGTCGAGCGTCCCGGCGCGGCAGACAGTCGGAGTCGTAGGGGTCGACGTGGCGCTTGCCCGGGAGGGGCGGCTGAGTCGGACGTACGGTGGGACGTCATCAGACGTCTGCCCTTCCGCCGGCGATGAGAGCCGCCCACGCGGGCGGGCCGACGGTCCGACCACTCGAGCCTACGCGAGCATCCGAGTGGCGTCTGGACATCACCGAAGCAGGAGCGCAGAGGACGCGGGCCGCGGGCCGCGGGCCGCCCGGCCGAACAGCGGGCTTGCCCGACTCGCCTTCCGAGAGGGCGCGGAAAGTGCGCCGCCATGCCACCGTCATCCGCCGAAGCCCGCCAGGGTCAGCGGCTGCTGCGGGGCGGGCGCGCGCCGGAAAAGGTGAGCGGAAGGCCCTCCAGTGGCGAACGATGCGCGCGTACTGCCCGCACACGTCCACTGACAGGACCTTCCGAGATGAACCTACGCCGCCGTGGTCGAAGGCCGGAACGGTGACTAGACCTCACACGCTGACGAGCCGAGATCAGCGTCGCGCAGGAACTTCGGACGGCTGGCAGCCGGGATACCCGGCGGTTCATCGAGGTGTTGCGTGGGGGCCGGTTCGATCACCGGTCCACAATCCGCATGTGCGTCCAGCCGGTCGGCGAGTAGGCAGCCAGTTCTTCGTCGGACTGGCTGAACAGTCGAAGAGCACCCCCCTCGATGCTGTACGCGTCGACCTCCCATTCGCCTTGGTCGTCCTCGCCGGGTGTGAACACATTGATTCTCATGGTCTCAGCGTCGCAGCCAGCCACCCTCACGTCAGGTCAAGGCCCGCATCAATCCACCCAAGACCCCTGTGTGGCACCTCGCGTTCAGCCCACGCCGCATCGTGCGGGTCGTCGTTCCGCCGTGCTTGTTCGTCGTCACGCTGTTGCTTCGCGCACTCGTACCGCCGGGTTCGCGGAGCGTCGGCGAGATGACGTGCCTTCACTGGATGTCCAGGTTGGCACCCTGCGGGACGCTCACCCACGAAATCGCTATCGACCTTTGTGAACATGAACCGTCACGGGTTCTGTGCCGCTTCTAACGTGGGGCTGCCGAGGGGTTGCCGGGCAGCGTTAGTGGGCTTGCTCGTTGCCGGGCAAGGGCCTCTCGGAACGTCGTGACCACGATCGGGGTTGTGATCCGCGGGTGCGCGGAGACGTGCAGGGCGTAGCGGGTGCAGTCGTCGAGCCAGCTGATGATCTCGGTGTCGGCGCCGGGGCCGTCGGGACCGGTGAGCCGGTAGTGGGTGAAGTCCGACTGCCAGGTCTCGTTGGGCATCGCTGCTTCGAACCGGATGTAGGAGGATTTCGGTCGCTTCCTCGGCTCGGGGGTGACCAGCCCGGCCGCGGCGAGGTGGCGGCTGACGGTCGATCTGGCCACCCGGTGACCGTGGTGGTGCTCGAGATGCCAGGCGATGGTCTCGGGACCGGCGTCCAGACCGGCCTCGCTCAGTTCCTTGCGGAGCCGCACGATCAGCTCGACCACCTCGGGGGCGATGGCGGCCGGTGAGGTCTTGGGACGCCGCGAGCGAAGTGCCAGTGCCGTCTCGCCCTCGGCTTCGTAGCGGGCCTTGAGCTTGTAGACCCAGGTGCGGTGCACGCCGTAGCGGGCGGCGACCTCGGCCGGCGTCTGACGGTCGACGAACAGGGCGGTGATGACCAGGCGGGCCTTGGACGCGGGCTGCGGCATGGCCGAGCATCCGGCCTCGCGAGGCTGTCGCCGATGACCCGAGACAGGTGTCGCCTATGTCTTGAGACATCTGTCGCCGATGTCCTGAACCAGCACACTGCCCCCGCTACCAATCAGAAGGCCCGGGCGAAAGCCCGGGCCTTCTGCTTTCCCACGGCCGGTCCGGATCTGTCCTGATTTCGCGCCGGAGTGGAAGCGACGCTCAGGCGAGGGGGGTGCTGGCGCGCTTCTGCTCCGCGCCATGTTGGCTGTTGCGGTCCCGCCCGTGCCCGCCGTGCCAGTCCAGGCACATCACTGTGGCGTCGTCGGCGAGCCTGTGACCGGTCGCGTCGAGGACCCGGTCGGCCAGCGCGCGCACGGCCTCCCTGGGGTGGAGTGCCCGTGTCTCGACGATCGCTGCCGGGAAGTCGACGTCGACGGCGTTGCGTTCGATCATGCCGTCGGTGAGGAGCACCAGGCGGTCGCCGGGCTCCAGGTCGAACTGACTCGTCTGGTACGTCGCGTCGTCGAACAGACCGAGCGGGAGGTGCACCGGGAGGTGCAACGGCACCGGCTGCGACCCGCGGACGAGGTAGGGCGGAACGTGACCTGCGTTGATGATCTCGGTCGCGCCGGTGCGGAGGTCGATGCGGGCGGCCAGGCCGGTCACGAAGTCCTCGAGTCCGCTGGCCGCGGTGTGGCTCAGCAGCGCCTGGTTGGTCTTGGCGACCTGCTCGAGCAGCGAGTCTCCCGCGCTGCGTGCGTTCCGCAGGCTCCCCACGCACAGCGTCGCCGTCAGGGCGGCGGCCACCCCGTGCCCCATCGCGTCCGTGAGCGACAGGTGCAGGAAGTCGCGCGCCACGTCGAAGTCGAAGGTGTCACCGGCGATACCGGCCGACGGCTCCAGCCAGCCCGCGAGCGTGAAGGCGCCGGCCTCGCAGGTCTGCGGCCCTGGAAGAAGGCGGTGCTGGATCTCCGCGGACAGGTTCAGGGGGCGGGTGCGCTGCCCCCATTCGAAGAGGTCGGTGTGCCGCCGGTTCGCGATCACCACGAACGCCAGCACGTGCGCGCCCCGCGCGATCTCCGCCAACACCTCACCGTCCGGTGGGGCGGGCACGGTGATCTCCAGGAGACCGATGGCCTCCCCGCGCTCGGTCACGGGGGCCAGCACGAGCCAAAGTCCGCCACGCTCGCCTCCAGCGCCATCTCGTTGAGGACTCACGACCTGCACCTGCTGGGTGCGGATGGCCTGCTCGGCCGGGCCGCCGTCGAGCGGCAGCACCGTGGCGGACTCCTCCAGGGCCCGTCGCTCGCCGGGCGCGAAGGCTTCCCCGGACGTGGCTCCGTCTCCGTCGGACAGCTGGAGATGGGCCAAGCGCACCAAGGCTCGACCCGACAGATCGGCGATGAGGAAGGACACCTTCGTTGCGCCGAGCGCCAGACCGAGCTCCTCGGTGACGGCTTCGACAGCGTCGACCGGGGCGGCCGCCTCAGCGGCCTCCAGGGCACGGGTGAGGGCCGATGACCCGCGCTGCCCGTTCATGATCGGAGCATCGGGCTCGCGCCGCATTGGTTGGGATAGGGAGCGGTGAGCTCACCAGGCCTACCGGCCCGCGCCGATCCCGAGCCAGGGGCCGCGCGGCACGTCGTGGAGCGACACCGCTCCCGACTCGGTGACGACGACGAGCTCACCCGTTTGCACACCCGCTGTGTGGTCCGGCGTCGTGACGTTGGGCTGGACGACCAGCGTCATGCCTTCCTCGAGGACGAGGTCGGGCACCGGCCCGGCCGGCCGGCTCTTCGACCCCAGGACGGGTGGCAGGTAGCCGCCGCCGAAGCCGTGGACCAGGTCGTCGACGATCGTGAACCCGGCGTCTTCGATGACTTTCGAGGCCTCGACGAGATCGGCCGCCTGAGCACCTGGTCGTATGGCGCCGCACACGGCGTCGAACGCCGCGTCGGCGACCGCGTGCAGCTCGTGGTGAAGCATGGAGAGCTTCTCGGAGGTTGTCATCGTGCGCAGCACCTGACCGGAGTAGCCCTGGAACGCCGCGCTGATCTCCGTGACCACGAGGTCGCCCTCCTCGACCCGTCGTCCTGTCGTGTGTTGCGCAGGCGCCGCACGCCCGCTGCCGTCCATGGGAGCGATCGCGAAGTAGTGGATGTGGGTCGTCCCGCCGAGGGGCACGTAGCTCCGCTCGACGAGGTCTGACAGCTGGTGGTCGACGAGTCCGGGGCGCAGTCCGTCGCGCAGGCCGAGCACGCCGAGGTCGGAGAGGTATGCGCCGACGGCGAGACGGTCGAGCTCTTCGTCCGACTTCACCAGGCGGAGGGAGGTGTACGCCGAGCCCAGCGGGACGACCGCGTCGGCCGCCTCGACGAGCCGCTTGTGGAGTGCCACCGGCACCGGCCCGACCACCCCGATCCGTCGCTGTCCTGCGCCGCGCCGGCCCAGCTCATCGACCAATGTGTCGTTCGTCGACGGTCCGCCCCAACGGACCTCGCAGTCTTCGGCGAGCTCGGTGGCGAGCCCGACGTGGTTGTGGAACTGCACCAGCAGGACGTCGTCGCCGGTCGAGCGCCCTTCGACGACGAGGACGGCTTCGCGGGTGATCGGCCACCCACACAGCCAAGGGACTGCGCTGCCCGCGCGGTCCGCGCCGTACGCGACGACGAGGTCGCATCCGTGCTCGGCGGCCGCCTGCAGGATCGCGTTGCGTCTCCGTGCGCGCTCCCTCTCCGAGAAGCGTGGCCAGCCGGCCTCCAGTAGCTCGGCAGTGCGGCGCGACCGCGGACGATGAGGCTGGTCCAGCTGGAGGCTCATGTCGACTCCGTTCCGACGGCAACTGGGCGTGACCGTAGCGCAGCCGCCAGCGAGGCCGCAAACGATTGCTGTAGCGTACGCTACGCAAACTCTGAGCACGTCGGCAGTGAAGGGGAGGTCGTGAGCGAGACCAGTGTGCACACCCACATCCATGACCCCGAGGGGCACGTCACGGCGGTCGAGACCGACTTCGAGTACTTTCGGCGGAAGCGGCTCGAGTCCCGTGTCCTGCACTTCCTGCGGCGCGGCATCATCACCTTCGCCGACCTGCTGCGTGCCGACAGCCCGATCGAGACGCCGGCCTGGTCGGACCGGGTCTGGAAGGACGCCGACGCACCGATCCGGCACGTCGAGGACCAGCTCGACGAGCTGGTCCGCGGCATCGCCACAGTGACCGTCCCGCACACCGGTGCTGCCCCGGTGGCGATCGACGAGACCCGCAAGGAGCGCGGCGACTACGACGAGTTCTTCCGAATCGCCAAGCGGGGGCTGGGCGAGGGCAGCCTGGAGGAGAGGCTGGAGCGACTGGACGCCGAGCTCGCCGACTCGCACCGGCTGCTGCGGGCGTTCACGAACGCCATGCTCGCCCGCGGGCGCATCACCGAGGAGCAGCTCGACCGACGGAGAGAGGAGCTGCTGAGCATCGGCCACCACAACGGCGCGCGGATCGTGGCGCGGGCGTGGGTGGACCCCGAGTTCAAGCAGCGGCTCCTCGAGACCGGCCGCGCCGCCGTACGTGAGCTCGACATCCCGCCGGGCAAGCTGGGCCGTCTCGGGGTCGCGGAGAACACCTCCGAGGTGCACAACATCGTCGTCTGCACCTTGTGCTCGTGCTACCCGCACGACCTCCTGGGCAACCCGCCGTGGTGGTACCGCACCGACGAGTACAAGGAACGGATCGTCCGCGAGCCGCGCGAAACGATCAAGGAGATGTTCTCGCTCGAGGTTCCCAGCGACGTGAAGGTGCGGGTTCACGACTCGACTTCGGACGTCCGGTGGATGGTGCTGCCTCAACGGCCGCCCGGGACGGAGGGCCTCGACGAGGACGCCCTGGCTGCACTGGTGACGGCGGAGAGCCTCGTCGGCGCCGCGCTCGTCCCGTCGCCCGGCGATGGCTGAGGTCGAGGCCGCATCCCCACGGTTCTCGCTGGGTGATCGAGTGCGCGTCCTCGACGACGTGCCCAGGGGCAACCCGCGAACGCCGCACTACCTGCGGGGTCGGACAGGGCGGGTTGTCGCCTTCCACGGAATCGTGGTGAACCCGTTGGACCACAGGCAGCCGTACCCGCCGCTGTACTCCGTCGCCTTCTCGATGCCCGACGACAAGGGAACCGAGGACGAGGTCATCGCCGACATCCACGAGGAGTGGCTCGTCGCCGCGCCGTAGCAGGACCTCCCGCCGGGGCAGGTCTTCGCAGAACGGCCTCGGCAGTCAGCGCGGCGGCCAGACGTCAGGGGATCAGCGGCAGTCGTCGGTCACCTTGATGCCGGACTGGTCGTCGAGAGCGTACGCAGGCACGCCGATGCCAGGCCTGGCACGCCACTGCGCTGCGCGTGAAGCTGGCCCCGCACAGGTCCGCCGCTCATCGATTACCTGTCCGTGGAAGTCGACGCAGAACAACGGCGCCGATAAGAATCCTTCGCTTCGCGTCGCAAGGACGCACTCGGCAAGACTGCGGGCTAGCAACCCCATCTTCGACGTGGTAGGCACGAAGGATGGACGCCGGTCAGCTGCTCAAGGAGCTCGAGCCCACGGTCGAGGAGAACCTCAACCGGCACCTGGGCATGGCAACGGAATGGATGCCGCACGAGTATGTGCCGTGGAGCGACGGACGCAACTTCTCCTTCCTCGACGGTGAGCCGTGGTCGGTCGAGCAGTCGACGCTCTCCCCGATCGCGCGCACCGCGCTCGAGGTCAACCTGCTCACCGAGGACAACCTCCCGAGCTACCACCGCGAGGTCGATCGTGCGTTCGGCACGGAGAGCGCCTGGGGCACCTGGGTCAACCGCTGGACCGCCGAGGAGGGCCGGCACGCGTTCTGCATCCGCGACTACCTGCTGGTCACACGTGGAGTCGACCCGGACGAGCTGGAGCGCGCCCGGATGGAGACGATGCAGACCGGCTACGACAGCGGCGACAAGCCGCTGCTGCACGTCTGCGCCTACGCGTCGTTCCAGGAGCTCGCCACCCGGGTCTCGCACCGCAACACCGGTCGCTATACCGAGGACCCCGTCGCCGACAAGCTTCTCAGCAGAGTGGCGATGGACGAGAACCTGCACATGGTGTTCTACCGCAACATCGTTGCGGCCGCGCTCGAGCTGGCGCCGAACGACACGATGCGCGCGATCACCGACGAGGTGAAGAGCTTCCAGATGCCGGGCAACATCATCCCCGGCTTCCTGCGCAAGTCTGTCCAGATCGCCAGCGCCGGCATCTACGACCTGCGGATCCACCACGACGACGTCGTCATGCCGCTGCTGCGGCAGTGGGAGATCTTCGACCTGGAGGGGCTCGACGCCGAGGGCGAGCAGGCGCGCATCGAGCTGGCCGAGGCCCTTCAGGCACTCGACGCCGCGGCGAGCCGGTTCGTGCAGAAGCGGGAAGAGGCCGCGGCCAAGAAAGCGTCACGCTCCGAGGACTGATCGACCGACGCACCCGGTCGAAGCCTCCCGGCGGGGTTCCATCGATCGTCCCTGAATCTCGGCGATGGTGGGCGAACCACGGATCACCGGCACCGGTGTCACTCTGAGTCTGGTTGGTGGTGTGGGTGTGGTGGAACTTGTGCAGGTTCTCGGCGCGGCAGCCGAGCTACGGTCTTGCCGGTTCAGGCTATGCGGTCACCCTTGGTCCTTGCCCCGAAGAGCGCCTATCTGGTCGCCGACGGAGCCCGACAGGTCCAGGATGAGGGCGACATCGAGCCCACACGCGCTCGGCGGGCCTGGATTGTCGCGTGACTGCTGCCAGATTCCGCCGGACGACTTGCGTTGCGGCCGAGGTCGCGGTGCCGGTGCGGAGGGTCGGGTTGGTGAGCCACCCTGCTGGTGCAGAGACCTGGGTTACCCAGAACCTCGTGTTCCGGTTGGCACCAGCCGGTGTCCCGCTCTGCGACGCGTGGGTGTCGGGCACCACGAAGCTGCAGTCGCCACGGCTGTCAGAGGTGCAGGTCGACCAAGACGTGTTCACGGGTGGGCCTGGGGTGCTGTCGCCGTCGTACGCCAACAGCTGCAAGCTCACGCCCCGGCGGCCCGCTATCTGTCCGTCGTCCTGACGATCGCCGCCGACTTGACCGTGATCACTGCGTTGTCCCCGGTGGCCCGGGGGACCCTCGCATCGGCCGGCGTCACCGCGAGGAGAGCCGCCACCAGGCCGAGCACCGCCCCGAGCGCGATCCCGCGACGCCGTGCCGCTCCGCCCTTGACCCCGTCCGACCATGACGCCTCCGCAGCCTCGGGCGCCCCCGCAAGCGCACGGTGAACGGCTGTCGCCGTAGGGCGCTTTATCACCCTATTGCCGCCCACCGCTCCCGGCTACGGCCTCCACGTCGTGCCGCTGATCTCTGCGCGCCGCCGGTCACGATCCGGAGTGGGCGCTTGAACGCCGCGCCCTGATTCCGGGCTCTGCAGACCTCGACTGGTGGCATTGGTCTCAGTCGTTGGTGAGGCATAACTTTCTCCAGCCCGCGCGCGTTGAGCACGTCGACTCGGCCGGAAGGAAAGCAATGCCTCGACGTGCCCACCGTCGTATCGCCGCGCTCGCGGCGCTGACCCTCCTCCCCGGCTTCCTCGTGCTGCAGGGGATCGGGACCGGTGCCTCCGGAGCGGACACGATCGCGGCCGACCGGGACCTTCGGGTGTCGGAGGGGTATCGGGCCCGGATCGTGCGCACCGAGCACGGCATCCCGCACGTCACGGCGCGCACGTGGGGCTCGTTGGGCTTCGGCAACGGCTATGCGACCGCGGAGACGAGCATCTGCAACCTCGCCGACACGGTGCTTACCGCCCGGGGCCAGCGCTCGCGGTTCCTGGGGCCGGACAAGCGGTACGTCGACCAGGTGACGCTCGACGCGACGAACCTGCAGACCGACACGTTGTTCACCGACATCCGCAATCGGCAGGTGGTCGAGAAGCTTCTGGCGGACCCGAAGCGCGGTCCGGGCCGGCAGACCCGGAAGCTCGTGAAGGGCTACGCCGCCGGGGTCAACGCCTACTTGCGCGACATCGGAGGCGCGCGCAACATCACCGACCCGGCCTGCCGCGGCGCGCGCTGGGTGCGCCCGAATGCCACAGCCACGGACATCTGGTACGCGATCTACGCCGCGAACCTGCTCGCGTCCAGCGGGGTGTTCGTGCCGCAGATCGCCGACGCCGCACCGCCGTCGGACCTCGCGGGCTCGTCAGGTGCCGTCGCCGGTTTCGCCACACCGCCGGGCAGGCTTCCCGACCGTCGTACGTTGTTGACCCGTCTGGGCAAGGACCCCGACCACCCGTTCGGGTCGAACGCCACCGCGGTCGGCAAGGACGTCACCACCACTGGCCGCGGCATGGTGCTCGGCAACCCACACTTTCCCTGGCGGGGGCGCTACCGGTTCAGCCAGTTCCACCTGACGATCCCAGGGAAGTACGACGTCGCCGGCGCCGGTCTGATCGGCTCCCCGGTGGTCAACATCGGCTGGAACAAGGACGTGGCCTGGAGCCACACCGTCTCCACCGCCTACCGGTTCACGCCGTACGAGTACAAGACGATCCCCGGGACGACCCGCTACGTGACCTCCTCGGGCGAGGTGAAGCAGCCTGAGCGGCGCATCGTCGAGATCGAGGTCCGTCGCCCGGACGGCAAGGTCGAGACCGTCACCGAAGACGTGTGGCGCACCGACGAGGGCTACGTCGCCGACGCCCCCGACGTGCTGATGCCGTGGCTACCGACCAGCTTCTGGGCCCTGCGCGACGCGAACGCCGAGCACCTGCGCACCCTCGACACCTTCCACCTGATGGCGAAGGCTCGGAACGTCCGCGACCTGCTCCGCAAGCAGGACAAGGGCGCCGGTATGCCCTGGGTGAACACGACCGCCGCGGACCGCTCCGGCGAGGTGCTCTACGCCGACCACTCCGTCGTGCCGAACGTGCCCGACTCGATGGCCCAGGCCTGCAAGACCCCGGTCGGCGCCGTCCTCGACGAGGTCGCCGGCCTCCCGGGACTCGACGGCAACCGCGCCGACGGCGACTGCGCGTGGCGGACCGACGACGACGCCACCCGACCCGGAGTGTTCGGCCCGAAGAACCTGCCACAGGCGTTCCGCACCGACTGGGTGATCAACGCGAACGACAGCTACTGGCTGCCCAACCCCGACGAGCGGCTCGAGGGCTTCGCCAAGATCATCGGCTGCGAACGGTGCGAACGGTCCCTGCGGCAGCGGATGGTCTACCGCTACGTGATGGACCGCCTCGCCGGCACGGACGAGCTCGCGAAGGGCCGCAAGGTCAGCCACCGGACCCTCAAGCTCTTCGAGCACGAGAACCGCGTCTTTGGCGCCGAGCTCGCCAAGGAGAACGACGACCTCGTCTCCGTCTGCCGGCTCGCCGGCGGCGGCGAGTCCTGCGGCGTCCTCGCGAAATGGGACGGCCGCTCCGACATCGACAGCGTCGGAACCCACATCTTCCAGGAGTTCTGGAAGCGAGCACAGACCGTGAACACCCCGCTGTGGCAGGTGCCGTTCGACGTCGCCGACCCGATCGGCACCCCGCGCGACCTGAACGAGACCAACCCCGAGGTGGTCCGTGCCATGAGAGACGCGCTCGACTTCCTCGAGGAACGCGGCATCGCCGCTGCGACTCCGTGGGGCCGGCTCCAGGTCGCCGGCGACGAGGGCGCCCCGCCCATCCCGATCGGCGGCGGTGACGGCTTCGCGGGCAACGCCAACGCCGTCGCGAGCAGGCTCCCCGCCGCCAACACCGAGAGGTACTCGGCGGTCAGCTACGGGTCCTCACACATCCAGGCCGTCGCGTTCAAGGACCATGGCCTCGCGGCGCACACGATCCTGACCTACGGACAATCGATGGATCCCACCCGGCGGACGGCCCACGACCAGACCCGGCTTTTCAGCAAGGAACGCTGGGTGCGCTTCCCGTGGACCGACAAGCAGATCCGTCACGCCACGCTGCGCAGCTACGTCGTGCGGGGGCGGTGAGGTCGCGCCCGTTCGACCAAATACGCCGCTGCAGAGATCGTCGCAGGCATCGATGGGTCGAAGGGCGCCCCTAGATCCGTGTCACCTTGTGGAAGGGACTCGTGACGCGAACCGTCTTGGGCCGGAAGTCGACTGTCATGGCTCCCGATTCGATCTGCACGACGCGGCCCACCCCGTAAGAGTCGTGGGACACGAGATCGTCGATCGCGTACTGCTCGATGGTCGGCTCGGGATCAGGCTTGAAGGGGCTTGTGGCCAGGTGACGTCGGCGCCCTGTTGGTGTGGTCATCTTCTCCAGCATCCTTGAAGAACGTTCATTGGTCCCGGGATCGGCCGTTCTGTTGCGAAACCGTGTCTCGGGGATCGCGGCAGTCCAAGCGCATGGCGTGCGGCGGTTCTGCGGACCGGCCCTGGAAGTCCAGGATCGCGGGATTGACCACACGGCCGTCCCGGATCTCGATCGCTCGGCTCAAGGTCTCGTCGAGCTCCCACCCGGGGGCGCCCGCGAGTACCGGCCGTAGGAACGGGATCAGAGCGCTGCTGTTCTCCCAGGTCGCCGAGTTCCACAAGTACGAGGGGCTGTGGTCCACCGCGTAGTACATGATGTCGCGCCCGACCACGAACGTTGGTGCGTCGAAGCCGGTCGGACGAGCCCAGCTGAATCCCATGCCCAGATCGCATGAGACATCGACGATGACGCTGCCCGAGCGGAACGCAGCCAGATCCTGGGTCGTGAGATAGACGAGCGGGCTTGCCGGGTCCTGCAAGGTGCAGTTGACGACGACGTCGTTGTCGGCGAGGAACGCCGCCAGCGGCTCGCGCCCCCGGTCGGTGATCACGTAGCTCACGTGCTCGTCGCCGGCCTCGTGCTCGAACTGCCTGATCACGACGGAGTGGATCGGCGAGCCGACGGCGGCCACCGCCCGGTTGGTCAACACCACCACCTGGTGCACACCGTGGGCGTTGAGCGCGGTGATCGCACCTCGGGCGGTCGCGCCGAACCCGATCACCACCGCGGTCAGGCGACGGCCGTAGTCACCGGTGATGCCCGCCAGCGCGAGGGCGTGAAGCACCGAGCAGTATCCGGCGAGCTCGTTGTTCTTGTGGAAGACGTGCAAACCGACGCCGCCGTCCTTGGACCAGTGGTTCATCGCCTCGAAGGCGATCAGCGTGAGCCGGAGGTCGATGGCGAGCTGGGTGAGTTGGTGGTCCTGGACGCAGTGCGGCCAGCCCCACAGCACCTGCCCGGGCCTGAGAGCCGCGACGTCAGCGTGCTGAGGCTTGGGGAGCAGCACGACGTCGGACGTCGCCAAGAGCTCGGCGCGCGAAGCGAACCCGGCCACGTGGTCGACGAGATCGGCGTCGGCGACGCCGAACCGCGAGCCGTATCCGTGCTCGAGGGTGATGCGAGCCCGAAGGTCGGCGTCCAGGTGCGGGAGGTGCTCGGGATGCAGCGGAAGTCGGTGCTCGTTCTCCTTCGCCGACGACCCGATCACGCCGAGAGAAAGGAGACTCACTTCTTCTTCGTCGGATGGATCTTCTCGGAGAACGTCTCCTCAGTCTCCTTGAGGCGCCGCTCTGCGCGCTTCTCCTTGATGGACTTCCCGGACTTCTTGGACATGTTCTGGCGCGGCGACTTGTCGCTCATCACAGATCTCTCTGAGAGGAAGCCTGGACGGCCCCAATGAGCCGACAGTACGCCACGGGTTGGAATGCCGATGGCGACGATGCGCGGTCGCCGCGGGGGAACCTCGCTACTCGCCTTCAACCAACAGGTTGAAGAGTGGGCATTGCCGAGGGTCTGCCTGACAGGCGTGAGCGGGCCGGGTGGTGGGCTGGATCGACCCGTTGCGTGCTGCGCCTGTCCGCTGATGGACGCACGCGAAACGATCAGGAAGGCTGCCCCTCGGCGTGCGCACAGAGCGCTGGCCACTTCCGGTGTCGTCCGATTCGGCACGAGTGCCCACGACCCGAGGCGAGATGATGGACTCTCCGATGGGCCGAGCCTTCTTCGCAACGAAAGGAACGCCGATGACGTCGTCGACCTCCTCCACCGAGCCACGTCAGGCCACGGCTGCCTACCGCGCGGCCCGAGACCAGCTCCTCGACCTCCGAGGGCAGCTCGACCGGGCGGTGGCCGAGTTCGTCTATCCGAACGTCGGAGAGACGTTCTGCTGGGCGATCGACTGGTTCGACGCGATCGCACGCGGCAACGACCGTGCCGCGCTGACCATCGTGGCGGAGGACGGGTCGACCCAGACAATCAGCTTCGACGAGATGGCGACGCGCTCCGACCGCGTTGCCGCCTGGCTGTCCTCCCTCGGGGTGCAGCGCGGAGACGGGGTGCTGGTCATGCTCGGGAACCAGGTCGAGATGTGGGAGGTCACTCTCGGCATCATGAAGCTGGGCGCCGTGGTCATGCCGACCGCGCCGGCGGTGGGCCCCGAGGAGCTGACCGATCGGATCCGCCGCGGCGGCGCGGTCGCCGTCATCACGAACGCCCGGGACATCCCGACGTTCGACAAGGTCCCGGGCGACTTCCTTCGGATCGGCGTCGGTGCGTCCACCTCCGGTGCATCCCAGTGGCATGACCTGACTGACGTGGCCGCGTTGGACCCGGGACCGGCCGCCCATCCGGGCACGGCGGCGGACGACCCGCTGCTGCTGTACTTCACCTCGGGGACCACCTCGCGGCCCAAGATGGTGCAGCACACCCAGGTCTCCTACCCCGTCGGCCACTTGTCGACCATGTACTGGTTGGGTTTGCAGCCGGGCGACGTACACCTCAACATCTCGAGCCCGGGCTGGGCCAAGCACGCCTGGTCCTCGTTCTTCGCACCATGGATCGCCGAGGCGACGATCTTCGTGCTCAGCTACTCCCGCTTCGATGCGGAATCACTCATGAAGGTGCTGCGCACTCACGAGGTCACGTCGTTGTGTGCGCCACCCACGGTATGGCGCATGCTGATCAACGGTGACCTCTCGGGCGGACCGGGAGCGCTCCGCGAGGTTGTCGGTGCGGGGGAGCCGTTGAACCCCGAGGTCATCGACCAGATCGAACGCGCCTGGGGTCTCACCATCCGTGACGGCTTCGGCCAGACGGAGACAACCGCCTCGGTCGGCAACGTGCCGGGCGTCGAGGTGCGCCCCGGCTCGATGGGCCGCCCGCTTCCGGGGGTCCCGGTGGCCCTCGTCGACCCGGTCACCCAGGAGGTCGTCACCGGTCCCGGTGAGGGCGAGATCTGCCTCGACCGCAGCCGGCACCCCGTCTCGCTGATGGCCGGATACCGGTCGGATGACGGCACCCTCCGGGAAGGTCGTACCGCCGAAGGACGGTGGTACCGCACCGGCGACGTCGCCTCCACCGACGCAGACGGGTACATCACCTACATCGGCCGCACGGACGACGTCTTCAAGGCGAGCGACTACAAGATCTCCCCGTTCGAGCTCGAAAGCGTGCTCATCGAGCACCCCGCGGTCGCCGAGGCCGCGGTCGTGCCGGCCCCCGACCCCGTGCGTCTGGCCGTGCCCAAGGCCTACATCGCTCTGGCAGCCGGGTACGAACCCGGCCCCGACGTGGCTCGGGACGTCCTGGCGCATGCGCGCGCCCGGCTCGCGCCGTGGCAGCGAGTCCGGCGCATCGAGTTCGCGGAGCTGCCCAAGACGATCTCCGGGAAGATCCGCAGGGTCGAGCTGCGAGGACGCGAGAACGAGCTCGTCCAGGGTGGAGCCGGTCGGCCCGACCTGGAGTGGCGCGAGGAGGACTTCCCGGACCTGCGGTCCTAGGTGCCGTACGACGCGCCGAGCCGAGAGCCCCGATGGCTACGTCCGGGTCAGCGCGGCGGGCTCGGACGACGCGCCACCATCAGGCCGATCCGACCGTGCTGCACGACGATCTCGTCCTGGTTGACCAGCGCGAACTCCCGGTCGAGGATCCCGGCCCGACCGTCTCTGGTGGGGCGCGTCTCGGTGATGCGGACTGCGCAGTGGACCGTGTCACCGACGTACACCGGGTGGTCGAAGGACCATCCGTCGATCCCGAGAAGAGCGATCGAGCACTGCTCGAAGACGCCGAGACGCGACGCCAGCCCCATCGCGACGGACAGCCCCAGCACGCCGTGCGCGATCGGCCGTCCGAACCGCCGCTCGCCGCTGTGCCGTGCATCCGTGTGCAGAGGGTTGGTGTCCCAGCTCCACCCGGCGAACGACACCAGGTCGGTCTCGGTGATGGTCCTTCCCTGCGTGCGGAAGAACTGGCCGGCGTGAAAGTCCTCGAAGTACCAGTCGGCGGGTGTGTCCGTCGGGTGCGCCATCGGACGAGCATGACGGTTGCTTGGTGGGGATGCACAGGCGGCCGGCCGGGCGAACGCCCGGGTCGCTCGGTTCGTCCGCCCCGTTCGGCGTACGAGAACTCATAATTGCGTTGATCGGCGCGACGGATGTCGTGGACGCTTGACTCGTGTGCGCCTTGATCTCGAGTGCACTTGAACTCCTACGGTCGAGCGAGTGAGCGTGAGCAGCAGTCCCCAGGCACCGCCGGTCACACCACGCGGCGGGATCCTCTCCCCGGCGTACCTCACTACGACCATCGCCGTCTTCTCGCTGATCGCCTTCAACGCCTTCGAGGCCATGGCCGTCACCACGGTCATGCCGACGATCAGTCGTGATCTCGAGGGTTTCGCGCTGTACGCGGTCGCCTTCGCCGCTCCTCTGGCCAGCGGCGTGGTCGGCACGGTGGCGGCCGGCGCGTGGTCGGACCGTCGCGGGCCGGCAGGCTCCCTGGTCGCGTCGTTGGTGCTGTTCACCGTCGGCGTCCTGACCGCCGGACTGGCGCCGTCCATGGACGTCTTCGTCGCCGGCCGCGTGGTGCAGGGTCTGGGGACCGGTGCGTTGATCGTGAGCTTGTACGTCGTGGTCGGCGTCGTCTACCCGCCCCAGCTGCGCCCGTCGATCTTCGCCAGCTTCGCGGCGGCCTGGGTGCTGCCGTCGCTGTTCGGCCCGGCCATCGCCGCCTTCGTCGCGGAGACGGTGGGCTGGCGCTGGGTGTTCCTGGGGATCGTCGGACTGGTCGCCGTCGCCGCGGTGCTGATCGCGCCGGTGGTTCCTGGACTTCGCGCCACGAGCGACAACGAGCCTGCTCCGCGGTCCCGCATGATCTGGGCCGCGGTCGCCGCCGTGGCCGTGCTCGCGGTCGAGCTCGCCGGCTCCGAGGCCTCGACCGTCGGCGTGCTCGGTGCCGTCGCCAGCATCGTGGTCGTGCTGGTGTCCGTCCGGGCGCTCACCCCGACCGGGACGCTGCGGGCCGGGCGCGGTCTGCCCAGCGTCATCGGCACCCGCGGCATGATGAGCGCCGCGTTCTTCAGCATGCAGGCCTACATCGTGTTGGTGCTCCAGGTCCGGTGGGACCTCACGCCCGGCCATGCCGGACTCGTACTCACGGTGGTCGGTGTCGTTTGGGCGGCCGCCAGCCAGTTGCAGGCGCGTCTCCGGCGACGGCTCAGCAGCGAGCGGGCGATGGTGATCGGCACGGCGATGCTGCTCGTGGCGACGGCGTTGCTGTGCCTCGCCGTACTCATCGACCTCGGGCCGGTCGTTGCCGGCGCCGCCTTCGTGCTCGCCGGCGCCGGCATGGGGCTCGGGTTCACCCGCACCAGTGTCGCCATGCTCGCGGCGTCCACGGACCGCGACCGTGGGTTCAACTCCTCGGCGATCACCATCGCCGACTCGATCGGCGCAGCCTTGTCGCTCTCCCTCTGC
>NZ_CAMPGZ010000067.1 GCF_946885725.1 uncultured Nocardioides sp. | reverse complement strand
GCCCGCCAGGATGGCGCCATGGCGATCACCACCGGGCAGTCGGCCACCCTGGAGCTCACCGTCACCGACGAGGACACCGCGCTCGCGGTCGGCTCCGGCGACCTGCCGGTGCTGGGCACCCCGCGCCTGCTCGCGTGGGCCGAGGCAGCCACGTGCGCGGCGATCGCGGCCGAGCTCGACGCCGGCTCGTCGAGCGTCGGCACCCGCGTGCAGCTCGAGCACGTCGCCGCCAGCCCGGTCGGGGCGACGGTCACGGTGTCGGCGACGACGTCGTACGTCGACGGGAGGCTGGTGCGGTTCGAGGTCGTGGCCGAGCACACCGTCAACGAGGTGGCGAAGGTCGTCGGGCACGGCGAGGTGACCCGCGTGGTGGTCGACCGGGAGCGGTTCCTCAGCCGGCTCTGACGCGCGCACAACGATTCGTCTGCGACTCGCCCGTGTGGTTCACCCCGTAAACCGCAGACGAATCGTTGTCACAGCTCCAGGCGGAAGGCGAGGAGGTCGACGCCGGGGAGCGGGGACCAGTCGAGGTCGGGGGTACGGCGGAAGCCGAGGCGGCCGTAGACACGATGGGCGGCGACTTGCTCGGGGAGGCTGGAGAGCACGACGGCGGTGTGGCCGAGCTCGCGGGAGCGTTCGATGCAGGCGGACACCAGGGCCTCGCCGACGCCGCGGCGGCGGGCGGAGGGCGCGACGCCGAGCATCCGGATCTCGCCCTCGCCGTCGCGGGCGAGCTCGGTCCACGGCGACGGCGGCACGCAGTAGGTCACGGTGCCGACGGGGTGGTCGGGCGCCTCCGGGAGCACCGCGACGTACACCTCGGCCTCCTTGGCACGGGTCGCGGCGTCGCGCAGCTTGTCGAGGTACGGGTCGTCCCCGACGAGGTAGCCGTCGGCGTCGTACGCCTCGACCGTCAGCTCTCCGGCCCGGTCGAGCTCGTGCGGGTGCGCGGGCCTGACGATCACGGACATGGGCGGTCAGACCCCGAACGTGTTGCGCGGGTAGGCCGCGTTGACGTCGGTGATCACGTTGACGAGGTACGGCGTGCCCGAGGCGAACGCGCGGTCGAGGGCCGGACCGATCTCGCGCGGATCGGTGACCGTCTCGCCGCCACCGCCGAGTGCCTTCACGACCTCGTCGTAGCGGGTCCGAGGAGCGAGGTCGGCCGCGACGTCGTAGCCGTAGATCATCTGCATCGGGCCCTTCTCCAGGCCCCACGCGGAGTTGTTGCCGCAGACCATGACGACCGGCAGGTCGTGCCGGACCAGGGTGTCGACGTCCATCAGCGACATGCCGGCGGCGCCGTCGCCGAGCAGCAGCACGACCTGCGACGAGGGCCGGGCCAGCCGCGCGGCGATCGCCGAGCCCAGGCCGGCGCCGAGGCAGCCGTAGGGGCCCGGGTCCAGCCAGCCGCCGGGCCGCTTCGGCTCGACGTACTTGCCCGCGAACGACACGAAGTCGCCGCCGTCGCCGATCACCACCGCGTCGTCCGCGAGGCGCGGCACGAGCTCGCCGTAGATGCGCGCCGGGTGGATCGGGTCGGCCTCGGCGCCGAGCAGCTCCGCGTCGCGCTCCACGGCCTTGCGGACCCCCGCCTGCAGCTCCTCGACCCACGGACCCCAGTCCGGCTTGCGCAGCTGCTGCTGTACGGCGGTGAGGATCCCGTCGAGCGCGAGCGTGAGGTCGCCGGCGGCGGACGCGGCGAGGTCGGCGTGGCCCGAAACCTGGGCGGGGGAGTCGGCCACGTGCACGACCCGGGCCGGGGTGGCGCCGTCCTTGCCACCGAACACGCCGTACCCCAGCCGGAAGTCGAGCGGGGTCCCGACGACCACCACGAGGTCGCTGGTGCCGAGCGCGGCACCACGGGCCTTGGTGACGAGCAGCGGGTGGCCGCCGGGCACCACGCCGCGACCCATGCCGTTGGCGATCGCGGGCAGGCCGAGCGTCTCCACGAGGCGCAGCGCGGCGTCCTCGGCGCCGTCCGCCCATACGTCGGTGCCGAGCACCAGCACCGGCCGGCGGGCTTCGGCCAGCAGAGCGCCGATCTCGGAGAGGGCGTCGGGGTCCGGCTCGAGCCGGCGCCGCTCGGCCACCTCGGGCGTCTCGACGGCGGCCTTGTCGAAGAACTGGTCCATCGGTACGTCGAGGAACGTCGGGCCTCGGTGCGGGGAGCCGGCCAGCGTGAACGCCTCGTGCATCGCGTCCGGGATCGCGTCGACGGTGTGCACGGTGCGGGCCGACTTGGTGACCGGAGCGAGCAGCGGCGGGTGGTCGAGCTCCTGGAGGCTGCCCATGCCCCAGCGGTTGGCCGGTGCACGGCCGCCGACGACGACGAGCGGGGAGCCGCTGAACTGCGCCTGGGTGACGGCGCTGATGCCGTTGGTGACGCCGGGGCCGGCGGTGAGCACGGCGAGCCCGGGCACGCGGGTGAGCTTGCCCATGGCCTCGGCGGCGAAGACCGCGGTCTGCTCGTGCCGGACGTCGAGGATCCGCATCGGCGGGTCGGCCTTCACGGCGCCGTCGTACATCGGGAACACGTGGGCGCCTGACAGCGTGAACATCGTGTCCACGCCGTGCGCGGCGGCCACCGCGACGGCGTGCTCGCCGCCGTGCGCCTCGGGGGTCGCGGTCGGCTCGGCGGCGTCGGAGGCGTCGGGAGAGGCCGTGATCTCGCTCATGGCGGGCAGGCTACCCGTTGGTAGCCTGCCCGCCAGTGAGAGGTGCCGGACCGGGCGCTACGGCCGACCAGTCGGGGTGTCGGTCGCCAGGTCGTCGACGTCGAGCTCCTTCACGCGCTCGTCGCCGGCGTCGGCCTTGTAGTCGAGCGTCTGCGTCTCGTCGGTGCCCTCCGGCAGCTTCATCGCCCGGAACGCGAACGTCAGCACGACCGCCACGATCAGGTTGATCACGAACGCCGTCAACGCGATGTAGCCCTTCACGTCCTCGGTGAACGGCACCACCGCCAGCGAACCGCCGAAGTGGCTGCCCGGCACGCCAGGCGTCTCGACCATGTAGGCGGTCCAGGTGCCGTAGGCCATGCCGACCGCCCAGCCGGCGAGCAGCGCGTAGCGGTGGAACCAGCGCGTGTAGAGCCCGAAGACGATCGCGGGGAACGTCTGCAGGATCCACACCCCGCCCAGCAGCTGGAGGTTGATCGCGAAGTCGCTCGGCAGGCCGAGCACGAAGAACAGCGCGCCGAACTTCACGAGCAGCGAGATCAGCTTGCTCTGCTTGGCCTCCTGCGCCGGGGTGGCGTCGGTGTTGATGAACGCCTTGTAGATGTTGCGCGTCCAGAGGTTCGCCGCCGCGATCGACATGATCGCCGCCGGCACCAGCGCACCGATGCCGATCGCCGCGAACGCCACGCCGGCGAACCACGGCGGGAACATCTCCCGGAGCAGCTCCGGCACGGCAAGCTGCGCGTTGTCGGTCTGGATCCCCGCCGCCACGGCCATGAAACCGAGCAGCGCGAGCAGGCCGAGCAGGAAGGAGTACGCCGGCAGGAACGCCGCGTTGCGCCGGATCACGTTGCGGCTCGACGAGGCGAGGACGCCGGTGAGCGAGTGCGGGTACATGAACAGCGCGAGCGCGGAGCCGAGGGCCAGCGACGCGTAGGCCCAGTGCAGCGCCTCGACGGGGATGATCCCCTTCGGCGACGCCGTACCGGCGGCGATCGCGTCGGCGTTCTCGGCGTTGAAGGTGTCGAACGACTCCTTCGCGCTGCCGAAGACCACGTCCCAGCCGCCGAGCTGGATCGGGATGTAGATGACCGCCACGATGATCACGATGTAGATCAGCGTGTCCTTGACGAACGCGATCAGCGCCGGCGCGCGCAGGCCGGAGGAGTAGGTGTACGCCGCCAGCACGGCGAACGCCAGGAACAACGGCAGGTCCTGGGCCAGCCACGAGTCGCCGTTGCCGCCGATGCCCATGACCTCCAGGACGACCTGGATGCCGACGAGCTGCAGCGCGATGTACGGCATCGTCGCGAGGATGCCGGTGACCGCGACCGCGAGCGCGAGCGGCTTGGAGTCGAACCGGCCGCGGATGAAGTCGGCCGGCGTGACGTAGCCGTGCACGTGCGAGACGGACCAGAGCCTCGGCAGGAACACGAAGATGATCGGGTAGAGCACGATCGTGTACGGCACCGCGAAGAAGCCGATCATGTTGCCGGCGTACAGCAGCGCCGGGACGGCCACGAAGGTGTAGGCGGTGTAGATGTCGCCGCCGATCAGGAACCACGTGATGAACGTGCCGAAGCCGCGGCCGCCGAGGCCCCACTCGTCGAGGTTGTCGAGCGCGCTGGCCCGCCGCCACCGGGAGGCCATGAAGCCCATGACGGTGACGAGCAGGAAGAAGAACAGGAAGACCGCGAGCTCGACCCAGCTGATGTCGCTCATCGCGCGCCCCCGCTCTGCTGGGCGCCCCGCGCGGCGCGGCGCGCCTCGCGGTCACGGGCAGTGGCCGACTCGCTGAGCCTGAACGCCGCGAAGGTCAGGGCCGACACGATCGGGATCAGCAGGAACTGGAACCAGTAGAAGAACGGGAAGCCGCCGAGCGTGGGCGTCTCCGAGTCGTAGACCCAGACGAGCAGGGGTACGACGATGCCCACGGCGATCAGGATTCCGACCACGATCCAGGTCGGTCGCGTGGATGGTGCGGTGCTGCCCGACGGGGGACGGGAGTCAGACATGGCGAATCACCTCCGAGAATTGGCGCCCGCGCGAGAGTAGTGACGGGCGACCTCTCAGAGGACGTACCCCGGACCGGCTTCGACCAGCGGTACATCTGCTGCGACGAGCGGTCCGGAACCCGACAAACGGGGCGACGGTGGTAACGAGACCGGGACGGTCAGGTCAGGAAGTTCGGGTTCGTGCGCTTGAGGTGGTCGATCAGCGTCAGCAGCAGGTCGGCCCGCTGGGCCGGCGGCTTCGGCGCCAGTGCGAGCTGGAGGTGCAGCGCCCGCAGGAAGGGCTGCACGTTGCCGGAGATGACGTAGGGGTCGCCGTCGCGCTCGAAGTCAGGACGGGCCTTGGCGGCGAGCCGGGCCAGCCAGGGCTCGACGACGTCGGTGCCGAGCAGGTCGCGGCGCAGGATCTGCATCGTCGCCGACGCGAGCCGGTCGTCCTCGCCGTGCAGCAGCCGGTCGGACTCGCTGAGCACCCGGTCGGCGATCACGTCGAGCAGCACGGTGAGCTCGAGTCGGCCGAGCGCGGGGGACTGCGCCAGCGCGGCCAGGACGTCGGCCCCGTGGGCGACGGCGTGCGCCCAGCCCTTGCCGGGGACGTAGCCGCGCACGTCGCGCTCGCGGACCAGCCAGCCCGCGGCGCGGTCGCCCCAGCGCAGGATCGTGTCGGGGGGTACGACGCGCATCTTGTTGTCGCGGAGGACGCACTCGGCGAGGATCAGCGCGCTGAAGCTGCGCCGGAACACCGTGTCGGTGCCGCGCTCGCCGAGACCGACCATCAGGCCCGCGGCCATCCCGTCACCGAGCCCCTGGAGCAGGTCGTCGTACACGCCCTCGGAGACCCAGGTGGCCAGCACCTCGTAGGCGATCCCGTCGCGCAGCCGCGGGTCGGTGTCGCCGAGCATGGCCGTCAGCTCGGAGGTGAGATCGGCCAGGGGGCGGTCGGTCGGGACCTTGTGGCCCTCGGCCACGACGCGGTCCCAGAATGCCGACTCCATGCTGCCATCCTGCCATTCGGAGCCCGCGAACCGGGCATCGGGAGGGAACCGCCTCGTACCACCCTAGGCTTTCGTCCGTGCCGTCGCTGACCGAGCTCGTGCGGGCCCACACCGACCTCGACGACGAGGACCTGGCGTGGCTCCAGATGCTCCTCGCCGACTGGCAGATCATCGCCGACCTGTCCTTCGCGGACCTCGTGCTGTGGCTGCCGGACCGGGCCGGGAGCGGCTTCTGGGCGGGTGCCCAGATGCGCCCGACGACCGGCCCCACGGCGTACGTCGACGACCTGGTCGGCGCCTTCGTCCCGATGGGCCGGCGACCCCTGCTGGACTCGGCGTACGAGCAGCAGCGAGTCGCCCGCGAGGGCGACCCGGAGTGGCGCGACGACATCCCGGTGCGGGTCGAGGCGATCCCGGTGCGCCGCGGTGACCGGATCCTCGGCGTGATCGGCCGCAACACCAACCTGCTGGGCGTTCGGACCCCGAGCCGGCTGGAGCTGGCCTACCTGCAGACCGCCACCGACCTGACCCAGATGATCGCCCACGGGCACTTCCCGTTCCCCGGGCAGCGCTCGGACCATGCGGACTCGCCGCGGGTGGGGGACGGGTTCGTCCGGATCGACGCCTTCGGCAAGGTCACCTACGCCAGCCCGAACGCGCTGTCGGTCTACCGGCGGCTCGGCCTGCAGACCGACCTGACCGGACTCGACCTGGCCGCCGTGACGCGGCAGCTGGTGCCGCCGCGACGCCGGCCCGACGAGGAGACCCTCACCGCGGTGCTCAGTGGCCGGACTCCTCGCGACACCGAGCTCGGTGACGGCGACACCGTGCTGATCCTGCGCGCGATCCCGCTGCGGCCCCAGGGCGAGCACATCGGCGCGCTGGTGCTGCTGCGCGACGTCACCGACCTGCGCCGTCGCGACCGCGAGCTGGTCACCAAGGACGCCACGATCCGCGAGATCCACCACCGGGTGAAGAACAACCTCCAGACGGTCGCCGCGCTGCTGCGGCTGCAGGCGCGGCGCCTGGACGTGCCCGAGGGGCGGGCTGCGCTGGAGGAGGCGGTACGGCGGGTGGGCTCGATCGCGATCGTGCACGACACGCTGAGCCAGAACTTCGACGAGACCGTCGACTTCGACGAGATCGCCGACCGGCTGCGGGTCATGGTCGCCGAGCTCGGCTCGCCCGATGCGCCGGTCTCGACCCGGCGGGAGGGCAGCTTCGGCACGATCACCGCCGAGGTGGCCACGCCGCTGGCGATGGTGCTGACCGAGGTGCTGCAGAACGCGGTCGAGCACGGCTTCCGCGAGGGGCCGGGCTCGCTGGTCGTCAAGGTGCGCCGGCGCGGCGACCGGCTGGCTGTGACCGTCGAGGACGACGGCGTGGGGCTGCCCGAGGGCTTCGACCCCGCCACGTCCACGAGCCTGGGGCTGTCGATCGTCCGCACGCTCGTGGAGTCCGAGCTCGGCGGACGGCTCGAGATGGGGCCGCGCCGCGGCGGCGGCACCCGGGTGCTGCTCGACGTGCCGGCCTGAGCCGAGCAGGCGCAGGCAACGCGCGGTGGACCGGCTCAGGCTTCGGGCCGGACGTGCGACAGGCCGCCTGCGGCGATGCGCGCCAGGCGGCCTGTCGGAAGTGTGGGGTGCCTAGGCGGTGCGCACCTTGGCTCGGGCGTTGCGACGCTTCAGGGCGCGGCGCTCGTCCTCGGAGAGGCCGCCCCACACGCCGTGGTCCTGTCCCGCCTCGAGCGCCCACGCGAGGCACTGCTCGCGCACGTCGCAGCGACGGCACACCTGCTTGGCCTCCTCGATCTGGAGAATGGCCGGACCGGTGTTGCCGATCGGGAAGAACAGCTCCGGATCCTCGTCGAGGCATGCAGAGCGGTGGCGCCAATCCATGGCGGCTGACTCCTTGTCGTGTCTGAGTGCCGGCGGTTCGAGCGTGACGAGCGCCGGTTCCGTGCAGTGCTTCGTGCGGTTCCTGGTTGTGAACCTGTTCACGAAGCCCGTCCCTCGCCATTGGTGCGGGAGGAGCGGAGTGTTGTCGTGGTGACAGGCGCTATCGACCTGGTGACCTATGACCTGTTCTAGCCTGGCAAGAGATCGGGGCCCGATCAACCCCCGCCGCTGGTCACTTTGGTCACAACCGGACGAATTCGGCCTTCCGCACGCTCCCGTGTCTTGACCGGTCGTGCCCTGCTGGTGTCGAGGGGCGACCGGATGTCACCACCCGGTTCCCACCCGGGTCCGGTTCCAATCACCGAGTGCTGCGTAGCCTTGCCTCTCGTGACCGGACCCGCTCCCGACCCCACCGACCCTGCCGCACACATGGGTGACTCGAACGGCCTGGCCGACGCCGGTGAGCGGCCCGCGCCCCTCACCGTAGCGGTCTCCCTGGCCGGAATCGAGGCCCTCGTCCTGGTGCTGCTCGGGATCCTCGAGCTGTTCGCGCTCACGGGCGAGCGGGTCACGATGGGGCTGAGCACGACCGCGTTCTTCTGGCTGTACGGCGCGGGCCTGGCCTTCTGCGCCTGGCGGCTCGCGCTGCTGCACTCGTGGGCCCGCGCGCCGGTCGTGCTCGCGCAGCTGATCCAGCTGGGCG
The DNA here is from genome assembly GCF_946885725.1 of uncultured Nocardioides sp. The sequence goes on along the minus strand of NZ_CAMPGZ010000067.1, from coordinate 10,223 downwards.
TGGCCTGGAGCTTCAAGGACGGCGACACCGTGCTGGTCGCCGCGGCTCTCGCGATCGTCGCGCTGGTCGTGATCGCGGGGATCCTGCACCCGCGCTCGATCGCGGCGCTGGCCGCCGACGACTGACCCGGGCCCTCGCGAGGCCGAGCCGATCCGAGCCGAGCCGGGCTAGTCCAGCGTGCCGGGCTCCTGCGACAGCGACTCGCGGAGCTGGGTGAGCGTGCGGGCGAGCAGCCGGGACACGTGCATCTGGGAGATGCCGATCTCGGCGGCGATCTGCGACTGCGTCATGCCTCGGAAGAAGCGCAGCGTCAGGATGTGCTTCTCGCGGGGGTCGAGCGCCTCCAGCAGCGGCTTGATCGTCTCGCGGTTCTCGACGTGGGAGAGCGCCTCGTCGTCCTCGCCGATCACGTCGACCATGGTCAGCGCGCTGTCCTCGCTGCTGTCGGGAGCGTCCAGCGACAGCGTGGAGTAGGCGTTGGCGGACTCCAGGCCCTCGATGATCTCCTCCTGGGAGACCCCGATCTTGGTGGCGAGCTCGCTCACCGTGGGGGAGCGGCCGAGGTCCTGGGTCAGCTCCGCGGTCGCGGACGAGATCGTGATCCTCAGCTCCTGGAGCCGGCGCGGCACCCGGATCGCCCAGCCGCGGTCGCGGAAGTGCCGCTTGATCTCCCCGACGATCGTGGGCGTGGCGTAGGTGGAGAACTCCACCCCGCGCTCGAGGTCGAACCGGTCGATCGCCTTGATCAGGCCGATCGTGCCGACCTGCAGCAGGTCGTCGAACGGCTCGCCCCGGTTGAGGAAGCGGCGGGCGAAGTGCTCGACGAGCGGCAGGTGCAGGCGCACCAGCTGGTCGCGTATCTCGGCGCGCTCGGCCTCCGAGAGGTCGTTGGCCAGCTGCCGGAACAACGCGACGCTGCGCGCCCGCATCTCCGCGAGCGACTCACGTCCCTCGTGGGCGGCGGTGGTCATCGTGCCAATCACTCCGGTTCGGCGGTGTCGCGCGAGAGCGTGATGGTCAGCCGGTCGCCGTGCACCTCGGCGCTCACGGAGGACGTGAGCGCGGCCAGCACCGTCCAGGCGAACCCGTCCCGGCTGGGCTGCCGGGGCTGGTCGCACTCCGCGGAGACCGCGACCTCCAGGCTCCCGTTGCCCAGGGTGAACGCGCAGGTCAGGTCGGCGCCCTCCTTGGCCTGCGGCAGCACCATCGCGCAGGCCTCGTCGACCGCGATGCGCAGGTCCTCGATGTCGTCGAGCGTGAAGTCCAGCCGCGCCGCGAGGCCCGCGGTCGCCGTACGGAGGACGGCGAGGAACGCGGAGTCGGCCGGGATCCGGAGCTCGACGTCCGGGGTGGAGCCGGGCACGCGGGTACCTCCCTAGTTTGAACCTACTGTGAGCACTGCTGGGGTTGCTGGCGGTGCACGTGCGAACGGGGTCGGTGCCCACCCTTGCGGGCAGCCGACCCCGTCAGCAACCTGTCGTGGGCCGGCCCGTTCGTGGTGGGCGGCCCACAGTCTGTCAGGACGTCGTCAGGACTTCTTCGTCTCCCAGAAGATTTCGGCGATCTCGTCGATCTTCGCGAGCAGGTCGTCGGCGACCTTCGCGTCCAGCGTCCCCTTGGCGCCGCTCGCGCCGGCCAGCTTGGTGGCCTCGTTCACGAGGGTGTGCAGCTGGGGGTACTTCTCGAAGTGCGGCGGCTTGAAGTAGTCGGTCCACAGGACCCAGAGGTGGTGCTTGACCAGCTCGGCACGCTGCTCCTTGATCAGGATCGCGCGGGTGCGGAAGTCGGGGTCGTCGTTGTCCGCGACCTTGGCGATGATCGCCTTGATCGACTCGGCCTCGATGCGGGCCTGCGCCGGGTCGTACACACCGCACGGCAGGTCGCAGTGGGCCTGGACATCGATGGTGGGGGCGAAGAGACGGGCGAACATCCCGGTCACTGTGAGTCCTCTCTGTTGCTGTCAGAGTTGCTGTCAGGGCGTGTCCCGGCACGGATTCCGTGCCTGGGTAGGTCGTACACGATCAGCCTGCTGCGACACTACTCCCCGCGCACGGGGTGCCTTCGTGGGCACCAGGAACACGCAGGAGGCGGGGTACCCATGGCCGGGGACGACACACGTGGTCGCTCGCGGGTACGGCGCCTCGGCCTCGCGGTCGTGCACGGGCGCTCGATGCTCCCGACGCTGCGCGAGGGGGACCGGCTGCTGGTGCTGCACGGCGGCGAGCCGCGTCAGGGCGGGCTGGCCGTCTGCCGGCTGCCCGGCGGCGTGGTCGCGGTGAAGCGCGTGACGGCGCGGAGCGGCGACGACTGGGTCGTCGAGTCGGACAACCCCGAGGGCAGCAGCGCGGTCGTCACGGGCGACGACGTGCTCGCGCGCGTGCTGGTCCGGGTCTGGCCGCGCCCCCGCCCCCTCCGCTGAACCCGCGGGTGGTCGAGCTTGTCGAGGCCACTCGTCCCGCACGGGGGTGAGTGGCACGCATCACCCGTCTTGGCCATCGGGACGTGCGGCCACACTGTGGAACACTGCCGAAATGGTCGACTCCCGAGCCCAGGACCCCGTCTTCGACCTCCACGTCGGCGGAAAGATGGAGATCGTCTCGACCGTGGCCCTCGACGGCCGCGACGACCTCTCGATGGCCTACACGCCCGGCGTAGCCCGCGTCTGCGAGGCGATCGCCGCCGAGCCGGGTCTGGCCGACGACTACACGTGGATCTCCAACACCGTGGCCGTCGTGACTGACGGAACCGCCGTGCTCGGCCTCGGCGACATCGGTCCGTCGGCGGCGATGCCGGTCATGGAGGGCAAGGCCGTGCTCTTCAAGCAGTTCGCCGGCGTGGACGCCGTACCGATCTGCCTGGACACCAAGGACGTGGACGAGATCGTCGACACCGTGGCCCGGCTGGCGCCGAGCTTCGGCGGCATCAACCTCGAGGACATCTCCGCGCCGCGCTGCTTCGAGATCGAGGAGCGGCTCAAGAAGCTGCTGAACATCCCCGTGTTCCACGACGACCAGCACGGTACGGCGGTCGTCGCGCTCGCCGCGCTGGAGGGCGCGCTGAAGCTCACCGGCAGGACCCACGCGACCACGCGTGTCGTGGTCTCCGGCGCCGGAGCGGCCGGCGTCGCGGTCGCCAAGATCCTGCTCGAGGCCGGCATCACCGACCTCGCGGTGACCGACCGCCGCGGCGTGCTGCACACCTCGCGCGGCGACCTCACGCCGGTGAAGCGCCGGCTGGCCGAGGGGACAGCCGACAGGACCGGCCGCACCGGGTCGCTGGCCGACGTGCTGGGGGGCGCCGACGTCTACATCGGCGTCTCCGGCGGCACCGTGCCCGAGGAGGTCGTCGCCACCATGGCGGACGACGCGATCATCTTCGGTCTCGCGAACCCCAACCCCGAGGTGCACCCCGAGGTGGCGCACCGGCACGCGCGCGTCGTGGCGACGGGCCGGTCGGACTACCCCAACCAGATCAACAACGTGCTGGCGTTCCCAGGCATCTTCCGCGGTGCCTTCGACGTACGCGCCACGGCGATCACCGAGGGCATGAAGCTCGCCGCCGCCGAGGCGCTCGCCGAGCTGGTCGGCGACGACCTGCGGGAGGACTTCGTCGTACCGTCGCCGTTCGACGCCCGCGTCGCGCCGGCCGTGTCGAGCGCCGTTGCCGCGGCGGCCCGCGCCGAGGGCGTCGCCCGCCGCTGATGTGACGTTCGTCCTGCTCTGCCCCACCGCCCGGTGGCTAGGGTCGGGACCATGTTCGCCGTCTACGCAGAGTCCTTCTCCACCGACGACCCGCTGTCCGGCCTCGTGGTCGGCGAACGGCCCGAGCCCGAGGCCCCGGACGGCTGGACGACCGTGACCGTCAAGGCGTCCGCCCTCAACCACCACGACGTGTGGTCCCTGCGCGGCGTGGGGCTGAAGGAAGACGCGTTGCCGATGATCCTCGGCTGCGACGCCGCCGGGTACGACGAGGACGGCAACGAGGTGGTCGTCCACGCCGTCGTGTCGGACCCCTCGTGGACCGGTGACGAGACGCTCGACCCGAAGCGGTCGCTGCTGTCCGAGCGCTACCAGGGCACGTTCGCCGACAAGGTCGTCGTCCCGAAGAGCAACCTCGTCCCGAAGCCGGCATCGCTGTCGTTCGAGGAGGCCGCGTGCCTGCCGACCGCATGGCTGACCGCCTACCGCATGCTCTTCGTGCGGGGTGGGCTGAAGCCCGGTGACACCGTGCTCGTGCAGGGTGCCGGCGGCGGCGTGGCCACCGCGCTGATCGCGCTCGCGCACGCCGGCGGCCTGCGGGTCTTCGCCACCAGCCGCGACGAGACCAAGCGCAAGCGCGCGCTGGAGCTCGGCGCCGACGAGGTGTTCGAGAGCGGCGCGCGGCTGCCCGTGCGCGTCGACGCGGTGATGGAGACCGTCGGCAAGGCGACCTGGTCGCACTCGGTGAAGTCGCTGCGGCCGGGCGGGCGCATCGTCATCTCGGGTACGACGTCCGGTCCCGACGTGCCCAACGCCGAGCTGACCCGCGTCTTCTTCCTCCAGCTCGAGGTGATCGGGTCGACGATGGGCACCCGTCAGGAGCTCGCATCGCTGATCAACATGCTCGACACGACCGGCGTCCGGCCGGTCATCGACCGCGTGCTGCCGATGGAGCAGGCCCGTGAGGGCTTCGCGGCGATGGCCGAGGGCGACGTGTTCGGCAAGGTGGTCTTCACTCGCTGACCCGGCGGTCGCCGGTCACCAGGGCGCGGACCCCGACCGCGACGAGCCACCAGGTCCACGGGCACGCGAGCACGCCGCCGGCGCCGTCCCACCAGCCGTTCATGGCGATCCCGGGCTCGGCGTGCGTCGCGTCCGCCACCGCTCGCACGGCGAGCAGCCCGGGCACGATCGCGAGGACCAGCGTGACCGGCAGCTGCCAGGTCGTGGTGGCCCAGCGCCGGAACGCGACGGCGCCGAGCAGCAGCGCGAGCGTCGTTGCGCCGTACGCACCCGCTGCCACGGCGTAGTCGTCCGCGTCCGCCCGGCCGCCGATCTGGAACGTCACCGCGAACCACCCGACCACCAGGCCCGTCAGCGCCGTCAGCGCGACGCTGCAGCCCGTCAGCACGCCGACGAGCAGGGTGCGGTCGACACGAGGACGGCGGTGCCCGGTTGTGTCCCGGAGGGTGTCGGTGCTGGTCATGCGTCGATCGTCGCGACGGTCGACGGGCGGCCGCATGAGTCGGCGTACTCAAACCGATGAGTTCTCCGCCCCGCGCCGGTCTGCACCCGCATGACGACCAGGACCGACCTCACCGCTGTGCGCGCCCGGCGCGCGAACCCCTACGCGGTGCTGCGCTGGCTGGTGGCCGCGACGTTCATCGTGATCCTCAACGAGACGATCATGATCAACGCGATCCCGCGGCTGATGGTCGAGTTCGAGGTCACCGCGCGGGCCGCCCAGTGGCTGTCCACGGCGTTCATGCTGACCATGGCCGTGGTGATCCCGGTGACCGGCTGGTTCCTGCAGAAGGTCAGCACCCGCACGGCGTACGTCGTCGCGATGACGACGTTCTGCACCGGCACCCTCGTCGCCGCCCTCGCGCCGGTCTTCCCGGTGCTGCTCGCCGGCCGGGTCGTCCAGGCGGCCGGCACGGCGGTGATGATGCCGCTGCTGATGACCACGCTGATGACGATCGTGCCCGAGCACGACCGCGGCCGGGTGATGGGCAACGTGACGCTGGCGATGTCGGTCGCGCCGGCACTCGGCCCCGCGGTGTCCGGCGTCGTGCTGCAGTGGCTGTCCTGGCGCTGGATGTTCGGTCTCGTGCTGCCGGTCGCGCTGGTGCTCACGCTTCTCGGCGCGCGCCGGCTCGAGCGGACAGAGGCACACGGCGCGGGCAGCGTCGACTGGGCGAGCGTCGCTGCGGCTGCCCTCGGCTTCGGTGGTCTCGTCTACGGGCTGAGCCGGCTCGGTGCCGAGAACGCCGGTGGGCTGCCGGCCCTGCCCACCGTGGTCGTCTCCCTGGCCGTCGTCGCCGCCTTCGTCCTCCGCCAGCTCCGGCTGCAGCGCGACGGCGAGCCGTTGCTCGACCTGCGCGTGCTTCGCGAGCGCCCGTTCACCGTCTCGCTCGCGCTGATGTCCTGCGCGTTCATGGCGATGCTCGGCGCGATGATCCTGCTGCCGCTGTACCTCCAGGACGTGCTCGGGCTCTCCGCCCTCGGCACCGGCCTGGTCGTGATGCCCGGTGGCGTCCTGATGGGCCTGCTCGGCCCGTCCGTCGGCCGCTGGTTCGACCGGCTCGGCGCCCGGCCGCTCGTGGTCCCCGGCTCGGTCGGCATCGTCGCCGCCCTCGCCGCGCTGACCACCGTCACCTCCCACACGGCAGCGTGGTTCGTGCTCGTGGCGCACGTGCTGCTGATGGCGAGCCTCGCCGCGGTCTTCACCCCGGTGTTCACCGTCGGGCTCGGTGCACTGCCGATGCACCTGTACTCCCACGGCAGCTCGTTGCTCGGCACCCTCCAGCAGGTCGCCGCCGCGGTCGGTACGGCGGTCGTCGTCACCGTGATGTCGTGGCGGGCCGGCGCGCTGGCCAACGGCGGCGCCGACGCTGTCGAGGCGCTGGTCGGCGGGATGCGCTGGGCGTTCGGCTTCGGCGCGCTGACCGCCCTCGGTGTGGTCGCGATGGCGCTGCTGCTGCCCGCCAAGGCCGTCGCGGAGGAGCCCGAGGACTCAGTCGACCCGTTCGACGTCGTCGAGGACGTGGCGTAGATACCTCATCGGCTCCTCGAGGTACCGGCGCCAGTGCCCGACCAGCTCGAGCTCCTCGTACGTCGTACGGCGCAGGCCCCACGGGCCGACCTCGAGGATCGTTGCGCCGGGGAGCGCGGCCAGCAGCGGGCTGTGCGTCGCGCAGAGCACCTGCGCGCCGCCGACGGCCAGGTCGTGCAACGTCCCGACCAGCGCGATCTGAGCGGAGAACGACAAGGCTGCTTCCGGCTCGTCGAGGCAGTAGAGACCGGGCGAGTCGAACCGGGTGCGCAGCAGCTCCAGGAACGACTCGCCGTGGCTCATCCGGTGGAAGGCGGCGTCGCGCGAGCTGGGGTTGTCCTCGAGGTACGTGAAGAACCCGTGCATCGACTCGGCGCGCAGGAAGAACCCCCAGCGCGACGCGCCGGGGGAGCGCTCCAGCCGGACCCACCGGTGCAGCGGTGACTCCGTCTCCCGCGTGGAGTGGCGGGCGCCGGTCGAGCCGCCCTCGGGCGAGAGCCCGAAGGCCATCGCGACCGCCTCGACGAGGGTCGACTTGCCCGACCCGTTCTCGCCGACGAGCAGCGTGACACCCGGGCCGAGCTCCAGCCCCTCGTCGAGCAGGGTCGCGACCGCCGGGACGGTGGCAGGCCACCGGCGGGCGTCGTACCCCGCATCGACCAGAGCGTCGTCCTCGCGCACCACCCGGCGCACGATGCGCCGGTCGCCGAGGCTCTTCACTCGTCGTCGTCAGGGTCGTCGAGGCGGGCCAGCCAGGTGGCCAGCCGCTCGACGGGCACCTCGAACTCCGGGTTCAGGTCCACGAACTCCTGCAGCCGGTCGGCCACCCACGCCAGGGTGACCTCCTCGTCACCCCGGCGCTTCTCGAGCTCCTCGATCCCGCGGTCGGTGAAGTACATGCTCTCCCCGGACCGATCTTCGTCAGCTGAACGCCTGCTGGAGGAGCTCCTTCTGCTCCTCCACGTGGCGCGAGTGCTGACCGACGGACGGCGACGACGACTCGGGCCGCGAGACCCGGTAGAACGGCACCGACAGGTGCGAGGTCAGGTGCAGCGCCATGTGCGGCCACGGACCCATGTTGGCGGGCTCGTCCTGCACCCAGCGCACCTCGCGGAGGTTCGGGAACCGGCTGAGCTCGGCCTGGATCTCCTCCACCGGACGCGGGTAGAGCTGCTCGAACCGCGCGATGGCGGTGGTCGGGTCGTCGCCCTCGCGCTTCTTGCGCTCGACCATCAGGTCCCAGGTGATCCGGCCGCTGCACAGCAGCACCTTCTCGACGCGCTCCGGGTTGACCGTGTCGTCGCCGATGACCGGACGGAACGTGCCTTCGGTGAAGTCGGTCGGCTGCGAGGCGGCCTCCTTGCGCTTCAGCATCGACTTCGGCGTGAAGACGATGAGCGGCCGGTGCTCCTCGCCGAGCGAGTGCTGGCGCAGCAGGTGGAAGTAGCTCGCCGGCGTCGAGGGCTGAGCGACGACGAACGCCTCGTCGGCGGCCATCGTCAGGAAGCGTTCGATGCGCGCCGAGGAGTGGTCGGGACCCTGGCCCTCGTAGCCGTGGGGGAGCAGCAGGACGACGCCCGACTGCTGGCCCCACTTGGTCTCACCGGAGGTGATGAACTCGTCGATGACGATCTGGGCGCCGTTGACGAAGTCGCCGAACTGCGCCTCCCAGAGCACCAGCGCGTCGGGCCGGGCGACCGAGTAGCCGTACTCGAAGCCCATCGCGGCGTACTCCGACAGCAGCGAGTCGTAGACGTAGAACTGGGCCTGGTCCTCGGACAGGTTGGCCAGCGGAGTCCACTCGTCGGCGTTCTTGCGGTCGATGATCGTCGCGAACCGCTGCACGAACGTGCCCCGGCGGCTGTCCTGGCCGGCGAGCCGCACCGGTCGGCCGTCCATCAGCAGCGAGCCGAACGCGAGGATCTCGCCGGTGCCCCAGTCGATCGGGCCGTCGGTGATGGCGGCCGCACGGCGCTGCAGCTGCGGCAGCACCTTCGGGTGGACCGTGAAGCCTTCGGGCACGTTGACGTAAGCGTCGGAGATCCGCTTGAGGGTCTCCTTCGAGATCGCCGTACGCGTCTCGCCGGGCGACTTCTCCGGATAGTCGGGGACGGTCGTCCACTCGTCGGGAGACTGGCTCGCCTCCCGCACCTCGGTGAACACCCGCTCGAGCTGCTGCTGGTAGTCGCGCAGCACCTGCTCGGCCTCCTCGAGCGTGATGTCGCCGCGGCCGATCAGGCTCTCGGTGTAGAGCTTGCGGACCGAGCGCTTCTGCTCGATGAGGTCGTACATCAGCGGCTGCGTGTACGACGGGTCGTCGCCCTCGTTGTGACCGCGGCGGCGGTAGCAGACGAGGTCGATGACGACGTCCTTGTTGAACGCCTGGCGGTAGTCGAACGCGAGCCGCGCGACGCGGATGCACGCCTCGGGGTCGTCGCCGTTGACGTGGAAGATCGGCGCCTGCACCATCCGCGCGACGTCGGTGCAGTACAGCGACGAGCGCGAGGAGGCCGGGGACGTGGTGAAGCCGACCTGGTTGTTCACGACCACGTGGATCGTGCCGCCGGTGCGGTAGCCGCGCAGCTGCGAGAGGTTCAGCGTCTCCGCGACCACACCCTGGCCCGCGAAGGCCGCGTCACCGTGCACCAGCAGCGGCAGCACGGGGAACTCCGCGCCCCGGTTCAGCACGTCCTGCTTGGCGCGCGCGATGCCCTCGAGCACCGGGTCGACGGCCTCGAGGTGCGACGGGTTCGCCGCGACGGAGACCTTGATCTTGTCCCCGGAGCCCGCGGTGAACTCGCCCTCGGCGCCGAGGTGGTACTTCACGTCGCCGGAGCCCTGGACGGTGCGCGGGTCGATGTTGCCCTCGAACTCGCGGAAGATCTGGCTGTACTTCTTGCCGACGATGTTGGCGAGCACGTTGAGCCGGCCGCGGTGGGCCATACCGATGCAGACCTCGTCGAGGGACGCTTCGGCGGCGGCCTCGCAGATCTCGTCGATGAGCGGGATCGTGGTCTCGCCGCCCTCGAGGCTGAACCGCTTCTGGCCGACGAACTTGGTCTGCAGGAAGGTCTCGAACGCCTCGGCCTGGTTGAGCTTGAGCAGGATCCGCAGCTGCTCCTCGCGGGGCGGCTTCACGTGCGGCTGCTCGACGCGCTGCTGGATCCAGCGGCGCTGCTCGGGGTCCTGGATGTGCATGTACTCGATGCCGACGGTGCGGCAGTAGGAGTCACGCAGGATGCCGAGGATGTTGCGCAGCTTCATGAACCGGCGGCCTTCGCCGCCGAACGACCCGGTCGCGAACTCGCGGTCGAGGTCCCACAGGGTCAGCCCGTGCGACTCGACCTCGAGGTCGGGGTGGCTGCGCTGCTGGTACTCGAGCGGGTCGGTGTCGGCCATGATGTGGCCGCGCACGCGGTAGGCGTGGATCAGCTCGAGGATGCGGGCCTGCTTGCTGATCTCGTCGTCGT
>NZ_CAMPGZ010000066.1 GCF_946885725.1 uncultured Nocardioides sp. | reverse complement strand
GGCCTTGGTGCGGCCGGCGCCGACGTCGGAGCCGGCGTCGGGCTCGGTGAGCACCATGGTCGCGCCCCAGCGCCGGTCGACCATGTGCTGGGCGATGCGCTTGTCGCGCTCGTTGCCGTTCTTGTGCACGATCGAGGCGAAGCTCGGCCCGCAGGCGTACATCCAGATCGGGGCGTTCGCGCCGAGCACCATCTCGGCGACCGCCCAGTTGAGCGTCGAGGGGGCGGGCTGGCCGCCGAGCTCCTCGGGGATGGTCAGCCGCCAGTACTCCGCGTCCATCCACGCCTGGTAGCTCTTCTGGAACGCCTCCGGCACCGGCGCGGTGTTGGTCGTCGGGTCGAAGACCGGCGGGTTGCGGTCGCTGTCCTCGAACGACGCCGCCAAGTCCTCGCGGGCGAGCCGGTCGACCTCGCTCAGGATCGCCTTCGCGGTGTCGACGTCGACCTCCTCGAACGGGCCGGTGCCGAGCACCTGCTCACGGCCGAGCACCTCGAAGAGGTTGAACTCGATGTCGCGGATGTTGCTCTTGTAGTGGCTCACTGCATCCACCTTCAGTCGTCGAGGACGGGCGCCGGTGCGGACCCGCCAGGGGCGCTGCCGACCGCGAACGGCCGGATACTACTCGTCAGTAACAGTATGCTACCCGCGAGTAGGAATTCTCAACACCCCGTTCCGACACGCGCGGGCGGTCCAGGCCCGCATGGGCGCTCCGGGCGCGGGTACCGCTGGCGACGGCCGATGGTCCCCCACCCCAGCGCGGGTCGCAGGGCTCGTGCGTGACACGAACGGAGCCCCCATGAGCAGGTACAAGGTCGGCTACTTCGTCGGCAGCCTGTCCTCCACCTCGATCAACCGTGTCCTCAGCCAGGCGCTGGTCCGGCTCGCGCCCGACGACATGGAGTTCACCGAGATCCCGATCGGCGACCTGCCGCTGTACAGCCCGGACTACGACAACGCCTACCCGCCCGAGGCGGTCGCCCTGAAGGAGGCCGTCGCCGCCTCCGACGCGGTCCTGTTCGTCACGCCTGAGTACAACCGCTCCATCCCCGGCGCGCTGAAGAACGCCATCGACTGGGCGTCACGTCCGTGGGGTCAGAACTCCTTCGACCACATGCCTGCCGCCGTCATCGGCGCCTCCATCGGTCAGATCGGGACCGCGGTGGCGCAGCAGAGCCTGCGCGGCGTGCTCAGCTTCTGCAACGCCCGGCAGATGACCGCACCGGAGGCGTACATCTACTTCCGTCCGGAGCTGTTCGGTCCCGATGGCGAGGTGACGGACGAGTCGACCGCGGAGTTCCTGCGCGACTTCCTCCAGGAGTTCCGCGTCCACACCGAACGGGTCCTCACCGTCATCCCGCGATCCTGAGGCGACTGGGCTAGTCACCGCCTCGGCCGAGCTTCAGCCGGCCGGAGTGCGCAGCCACCCGGTTGCCATCGGCGGGGACCCGGAGCCGGTAGGTCCCGGCTCGCTTCCCGGCGAAGGACACCAGCCCCTTCTTGCTCGAGGTGTCCCGTTGCGCCTTCGACCAGTCGCCGTCGGACCTGCGCTGGAGCACCACTTTGGTGGAGACGCGGGGGTGCAGCTCACCGCGCACGGTGTAGCGGCCCGGCCCGGTGCGAGTGCCGCTGATCTCGACGCGCGGCTTGACCAGGAAGTCGAGCACGAGGCTGCTGCCGCCGGCGTCGGTGACCCTGACCCGCGTGGGGTGGCCGAAGGCGCGCACGCGGATCCTCGTCCGGTCGCCGTCGCTGGCGAGCCGCTGCGGCCTCCGGTGCTTCCCGGTCACGGTGTCGCGCACCCGCACCACCAGGGGGCGCCCGACCAGCGGCCGCCCGGCGCCGTCGCGGACGTGCAGGCGCACCACGGTGCGCCGCTGCGGCACCAGTCCCTTGGGCGGGTCGACCGCCGCGATCGTGACCCCGCCCGGGACCGGACCGGGACCCGGCGCGACGACCGGCAGCCCGGTGGCGGTGAACTGCCCGTAGAAGATGTTGGAGTCGTCGTCCACGGTCGGCCCGACGTCGTAGGTGAACGCGACGGTCGCCTGAGAACCGGTCTGACGCAGCACGTTGGTGTAGACGTACTGCACGTTGCTGGTCGTGCCCGGGCCGGTGTCGACACGCAGCTGATCGGCGCCCCACTGGCCGACGTCGAGCCGCTGGTCGCTGTAGACGTTGCCGTTCGCCGCGTCGGACCACATCGCGATGACCGTCGTCCCGACCACCGCGAGATGGGCCACCGCAGCGTTGTTCGTGGTCTCGCCGGGGTCGATCGTGACCGGCGTGCTGCTGACCACCTCTTCCGGACCGGGCACGCCGTTGCGAATGTGCACGGAGCGGAGGATCGCGTCGGGGCCGGCGAAGAGCACGACGAGGACCTCGTCGCCGCCGTCGGCGTAGCTCACCACGTTGGTGAGCGGTGTCTCGATCGAGTGCGTGCCGCCGGTGTCCACCCGGGTCGGCGCGGAGAGTGCGCCGGTCGGCGAGAGCGACCGGAACCACAGCTGGTTGCTGGCCTCGGTCTTGTAGAAGACGTAGGTGCGGTCGCCCGTCCCCTTGACCAGCCGGGGTGCGGTGGTGGCGACCGTGGGGTCGACGACCACGGGGCTGCCGTAGGTGCCGGCCGGGTCGCGTCTGACGACGGCCGAGCGCGGGCCGCCCGACGGCGGTGCGCCGTACGCGACCCAGAGGCTGCCGTCCGCGTTCTTGGCCAACGAGGCGTACTGGAGGCCCCCGTCGGCATTCGGTGCGACGACCTCGTTGCGGATCTGGAAGGTGTCCGGTGCCGTGGGGTGGTCCGAGGTGTTGAACCGCATCAGCCGGATGTCCGAGGACTGCCAGGCGAACCAGATCGTCGGACCGTCCTGCAGCGCCCAGCCGCCCTCGGTGTCGCCGATCGGCGGCCGGTTCAGGGCGTCCTGCTCGAGCCAGGTGACCCCGCCGTCGGTCGACTTCATCACCATGGGCTCGTTGCCGTTGTGTTTGATGTCCTCGGTGACCCGGTAGAGGTTGCCGCGCGAGTCGATCATCGGTGGGACGTGGTCGTGGGACTCGATCTCCACGCCGGGGATCTCGTACGGCGCAGTCACCCTCACCGGCCGGTCACCGTCCCGGCCCGGCTGTGAGGCAGCGCCGGCTGCCCATGTCACGCCGGACGCGGCGAGGAGGGCCGTGACGAACACGGCCGTCCAGCGCCGGAAGCGAGGCGTCCTCACTGCGTCGACTCTTCAGGCCGGTCGCGCTCCCGGGAAACCGTCGATCGGCGTAGTCGGCGACCATTCCGGTGAAGGTTGCTGCACGGACTCAGGTCGTAGCCGCGCCGCCCCGCACGCGTTCGCTCCGGGAGGCGGTGTTCGGCTGTGCGCGGACCATCCACACGCCGAGCGCCAATACGGAGAGCCCGAGCGGCACCGCCCACGGTGACAGCAGGGCCTGGTAGCCGAGGATTCCGCTGATCGCGATCATGACCGCGATCGGGCGCGGGAAGACCCCCGTGCGGTACGCCGCGACGCCGTACAGCAGCCAGCCGATGGCGAAGAGCAGGTAGCTCGAGATCGCACCCAGCGCGAGCAGGAGCGTTGGCTCGGTGGAGAAGGCGTTGGGCGCCTCGTCGGCGAGCCAGGGCACGGCAAAGGTCTCGAACCACAGGTCGCCGCCGAGCATGAAGGTGCCGACGAGTGCGGTGAGCGTGGCCACGACGCCGAACGATCCGGAGCGTTCCTGCTGCCACTCGTGTGAGGCGGCGACGAAGAGAAGGAGCGCGACGAACCCGGCGAGGTAGACGACTCCGCCGACCTGGAACGCGACCGCGGTGGTGGTGGCGACGTGGTCCTTCGGGTCGAACGGAAGCATCACGAGCTGGCCGCCGACCACGAGCACACCGGCAGTGACCCCGAACGGACCGGCGAACCGGGACAGGGAGGACTCGGGCGTCACGGTGCAGTCACCTCTCTCACCGCGACGCTATGGCGCCGGCGACGCGCGGAGAATGGCCCGGCTGGGCTCGCCCGTTCTCGGTGACCCCAGCGCCGATGTCACTGCATCAGGTCACGATGCCTGCGGTGTGAGGTACGTGTAGTCCACCGTCACGTCCGCGACGTCGTAGGCGTCGAAGCCAACTGTCCGGATCCTCCACTCCACGCGCCTAGGAATGCCGTAGCCGGTCGTGGCGTCCCACGCCCGCTCCGCGATCGGCGTCGACGTCACGGCTTCGCCAGGAACTGCGGGCGAGGTGCGATATCCCTGCCAGCCGGAGCCCAGCGCGATTTGCGCGGTGTCCGTCTCCCCGTCGATGGTCGGCCGGCCTCGCATGGACAGCCGGACCGACATCAGATCGCGCGGCGCGTTCAGGTCACTCAGCTCCAACGATCCACCGGCCCTCGCCTCGTTCAACGCCCACCCGCAGTGGGCCTTGGACCAGAAGCTCGCACCGCCCGGGTAAACGGCCGAGGCGAACACGGAGCCGCACGGCTCCGTCGGGGTGTCGTCGCCGCCGTTGGTCGATGCGCGACCACCATCCCGGGTCACCGTCCGTGCGCCGGCCGGTGCCGGCGGGAGCGTGCCGTTGACCGGAGCGACCGTCCGGGTGCCGCTCGCCATGACGAGCGGGGCGGCGGACACGGTCACGGCGAGTCCAGGAGAGGTGCCCGTGTTACCGGCCATGTCGGTGACGTCCAGCTGGACGGTGTACGTACCGGCCGGTGCGGGCGCACCGCTGTCGTCGCGGCCGTCCCAGGTGACGGGGTAACGCTTCGAGTAGTCCTGGGGGTAGGGCTGGGGAGACGACCGGACGACCTCCCCCGCCGCGTTCGTCACGACAAGGGTGACCTTGCGGACCCGCTCCCAGGCGGTGTCGTCCGATGCCGGTGGTCCGCTGTGGTTGAACCCGATCCGGTCGGTGACGACGGTGGTGTTCGGGTAGACGGTGGTCGAGCTCGCCTGCAGCTGTCGCGGCGTGTAGCGAGTGTCGATCTCCACGTACGTGTAGTCGGAGGCCTTCTTCAGGTGCTTCTTCACCGGATCGGCGAACACGGAGACCTGGTAGCGGCGGTCCTGCAACACCTTGCCGCTGCGCTTCTTGCCGTCCCACTTGAACGCGTGCTTGCCGCGGGAGACCCTGCCGAGCTCCTTCGAGAACACGACCTTGGCATCCCCGCTGCTTCGCGGGCGGAACACCTTGACGGTCACCATGGACTTCCGCTTCAGCGTGTACGGGACGCGGACCCGGTCCCGCGCCTTGTCGCCGTTCGGGGAGAACGCCAGCGTTGCGTCCGTCGTGGTGATGAGATTCTTCACCGCCACCTTCGGCTTGGACTTCGGCTTCGCGAGCTTCGCGGTCGTCACGGCGGTCGGAGCCGAGACGGATGCGGTGGCCGGCAGTGGTGCCACGACTACTGCGGCGGTGACCAGAGCGAGGAGCGCGTTGCGGGTGCGGTGCATGCGGTGGTTCTCCGTAGGGGTGTCGAGGTCGAGCCGGGACGCTTTGGACGTCACAGGGGTGTCAGGTACGTGTAGGTGACCGTGACGTCGGCGACGTCGAAGGAGTCCGTGCCGCGCGTGACGATCGTCCAGGAGACTGTCCTGGTTTGAGGTCGTTCCGAACGGCTGTAGTAGCGCACCGCGGGCTGGGTCACCGTGGTCGTTGCGGTCGTGGTCACCGTCTCCTGGGCGACCGCCGGCGACGTGACGCCGTGCGGTGTCTCGATCACGCCGTGGAACCCGAACGTGAGTCCGCCGAGGGTCGCAGTGTCCGTCTCACCGGGCACGGTCGGCCTGCCCCGCATCGCGACCCGGTAGGAGGTCACGCCGCCGCGCGGAGCGTCCTCGAGGGTCAGGTGGTCCAGTGCTACCGATCCGCTGGCGAACGCGCCCTTGGCGGCGAACGACCCGGAGCAGTTCTCGGCGGACCGGTAGCTGGCGGCACCGGGGTTCGAGTACACCCCGGAGGGCACGACCTGTCCGCACGGGTACGGGGCGGTGGAGTTGGGCGGCGTCACGTTGACGGTGCGGGTCGGCGCGGTGCCGTCGAGGACCGCCGATGAGCTCCAGTTGCCGGTCGGCGGCAGAGTCAGTGTCTCGGTCTTCTCCACCAGCGCCTTGTCGGAGATCCGCACCGTGGTGCTCTTGGACTTGCCGGTGTTGCCGGCCTTGTCCGTCACCTTGAACCTCAGGGTGTACGTGCCGGCCGGCAATGGCTGGCCGGCCTTGTCGCGACCGTCGAAGACCGCCTCCCGGTACGCAGCCCCTCCGGTGGTGCTGGGGATTCGACGCACGACTCGCCCGTCCTGGTCGATCACGCGGAGCACGACGCTGCCCACGGTCGCCTTGCGGCCCTTGCCGCGCAGCCTCACGCCCATGGCGTCGTGCAGCGCGGTGCTGCGTGGGTAGAGCACGTCGAGCCTGGTGGTCGGCTTCTTGGGCACGTCGTACTCGGTGTCGACGTACACGGGCGTCGACGTCCTTCGCCGCTTGCCATCGACGTTCGCCTGCGCCACGGACGTCACCGTGTACTGGCCGTCGCGGACGACCTTCCCGTCGCGGCCCTTGCCGTTCCAGACCCACCTCTCGCTGCCCCAGCCCTGGGGACCGCCAACCTGCCCGAGCTGCTCCTTGTAGACGAGCTTCTCGGTCTTGGTGCGTCGTACTTTCACAGTCACGGCCGACGCCTGGCTCACGGAGACCGACATCTTCAGCTTGTCCTGGGAGCCGTCCTTGTTGGGTGAGAACCAGAGACCCCACGGCATGCGGCTGCTGATGTACGGACGTGCGGCAGCGTGCGCTGGGGTTGCCATGACGGTGGCCAGCGGGGCGGCCACGGTCGCGGTGGCGACCAGACCGGCGAGTGCCTTGCGGGTGCGGTTCATGCGATCAGGTTCTCCCCGTGGGTGGTGGTTGCGAGCCGGGCCTGGGCGGACGTCAGGTGACGTTCACGACGACGCGACGGGACTTGCCTTCGTTTCCGGCGCGATCGGTCATGTCGAAGCGGATCGTGTAGCGGCCGCGCGGCAGAGGGAAGCCGTCGTCGTCGCAACCGTCGAACGGCACCGTGACACGCGCCTTCAGGTAGGGCTGTTCGACAGTGGCGTGCTCGGTACGCACGACCCGACCCCTGGCGTTGCGGACCTTCATCGTGACTCGGCGGATGGTCGCCAGACGGCTCTCTTCCTGGAGCACGACCTCGACTGGCTCGATGGCGTGCGAGGTCCGGGGGTCGACCGTGTCGGAGCTGAGAGTGGGAGTGATGGGCGTGAGCTCGGTGTCGACGGTGGGCGCGACCCACACCCGTTTCCAGCGGCCCTCTGGACCGACCTGCCTGGCGGTGAAGGTCACGGTGTACTTCCCGTCGCGGACGACTCTTCCGTTGTGGTGCTTCGTCCCGTCCCAGGCCCATCGGTGTCTTCCGGCGGCCAGCACGCCCAGGTGCTCTTTGGAGATGGGGTTCGCGAGCGTGTAGCCGCGGTAGAGCCTCACGATCACCCTCGAGCGCTCAGTGAGTCGGAAGGAGTAGCGTGCCCGGTCGCGGCTCTTGTCGCCGTTCGGGGACAGCCACGTCATGTCCTGGGCCACCTCGATCACCGGCACCCGGCCGGGCACGGCCGTGGCGGCCGGGGTGGTCGCAGCGACGCCGGCGAGGACGACAAGTGAGGCAACAGCGGTAGCAAGAGCGCGCAGGGTCGTGCACCGTGCGCCCGCACGTGCGTGAGGCACCGAGATCCCCCCGTGTGGTTCAGTTGGAGTGCCCTCTCATCGTAGGGGGCGCGAGTGGCGCATGTGGCGGAATGGGTGACACAGCGCAATCATCGTGTCGCCAGGAACCGGGCCCTGTGCGACCGGATGGGCGTTCCTGATCTGGCTGGCCGTCGCGCGGCGGCGACGGGTCGGTTCGAGTAGAGCGGACGGCGCTACTTGGCCGCGGGGTGCGCCACTGCCGGCGGTACGTCGTGCGCCAGGTCGTAGGACAGGTCGCCGCTCAGGTCCGCCTGCTCAGCTTCGGCGGTGTTCATGAGCTCGTGTACCTGGTCGTAGCCGTAGTCGGATCCGTCCTGCTCCCTCATGGCGACACCCTGAACCTCAGGAGGCAGCGGGGCAAGAGGTGTCTGGTCAGTTTCTACGCAGCCGGCGCCGCAGCGCCTCGACGACCCGCTGTGGCGCAGGCAGGTCCGTGGTCGGCTGACGGGCGTCCCGGAGCTCACGCACCTCTGCCCGCAGCGCGGCGACCTCCTTGGTGAGCACCGCGATCGCCTCGACGGCCACATCGCGCGATGCGCGCGGGGTGACGCGGTGGTCGGCGGGCACGCCGCCGGTCGGTGGCAGCGGGGTCAGGTCGTCGAGGTCCCCGACGACGTCGTACCCGGCCTCGTCGATCCGCTTCCGCCACTCGTCGGTGATCGCCTGGAGCTGCGGCAGCAGCGCGACGGGCGTCGCCGCGCGGTCGGACTCGTCGGCGCGGAGGGCTTCGTTGACGAGGACCTGCTTCACGGTACGGCGGAGGTGGGGCGGCGTGTCGCCCTGGCGGAGCTTGCGGTTCACGCGGCGGAGCACGTCGACGGCGGTGACGCCGAGGGAGGTGTTGGCGCCGACGGCGGGGAACTCCACCGACTCGGGATCGATGCCGGCGACGGAGGCGAAGCGACGCCAGAGCAGGTCGCGCGGCGCGCCGGGCGGGGGACAGGTCACCACGTGCACGTGGTCGGGCGGGAGGTCGCCGCCCCACCGGTCGAGCAGCTCAGCGAGGTCCTGGTGCCGCCAGAACTTCTGCGCGTGGGAGTGCGTGCGCTCCGGGTCGAGCACCCGGTCGAGGAACTGGTCGAAGCGCAGCCCGCGGCCGTGCTTGACCCCCTCCTGCCACTCGGCGGGCAGCTGCCGCACCAGGTCGCGGGCGGTCACCACGATGTGCACGTCGGCGCCGTCGAGGTGCGCGAGCGCCGGCCCGACGTTCTTGCGGGCGACGTTGCTGAAGAGCTCGTGGCTGAAGACCGTCGTGCCGCCGCGGCGCAGCGCCTCCTGGCACAGGTCGGCCCAGGTGCCCTCGATCCGCTTCTGCGGCACACCCCAGCCGGGGTGGTTGCCGGTGAGCTCGAGCGCGGCGTGGAACATCCCGCGATGCTGCTGCGCCGGGTGCCAGACGCCCTGCGCCTCGAGCCGGTCGGCGTTCTCCCGCAGCGTCGCCTGGAGGAACGACGTACCGCTCTTGGGGACGCCCACGTGCACGACGACGCGCGCCCGCACCGGCTCGCTGCTCATGTGCCGAGGATAGAAGGACCCCGGCGGACGCCAACTAAGCGGTGTGACACGACCGACACGACTGACTTGATTGACTTTCGGGTGATCGGGTCATTACCGTACTGAACTGCTAGAGATACAAAATCGCTAGACAAACGCGGTTCAGGCCCCTGGTCCGCTCCGAAAGGGTGCAACCTTCATGCGTAGTCTCATCGTTCTCGGCTTGGTGGGCCTGGTCGCTCAGCTCGTCGATGGATCGCTCGGCATGGCGTACGGCGTCACGTCCTCGACGTTGCTGCTCGCCACCGGGATCGCCCCGGCAGCAGCCTCGGCGGCCGTCCACTTCTCCGAGATCGGGACCACGCTGGTCTCCGGCATCAGCCACCACAAGCTCGGCAACGTCGACTGGCGCGTCGTGAGCATCATCGCGGTGCCCGGCGGAATCGGTGCCTTCGCCGGCGCCACGTTCCTCTCGAACATCAACGGCGACACCGCGAAGCCCTGGGTCGCGGGTCTGCTGTTCGCTCTCGGTGTCTACGTGCTGTACCGGTTCCTCCGTCTCGGTGGCCGCCGGCCGTCGTTCCGCGGGACCGTGCCGACGCCGCTCCTGGTGCCGCTCGGCCTCGTGGCCGGCACGATGGACGCCATCGGTGGCGGCGGCTGGGGACCGGTCGGTACGCCGACGCTGCTGGCCAGCGGCAAGATGGAGCCGCGCAAGGTGATCGGCTCGATCGACACCTCCGAGTTCGTCGTCGCGGTGGGCGGCTCGCTCGGCTTCCTGCTCGCGCTCGGCAGCATGGGCATCCGCTGGGACATCGCCGCGGCGCTGCTCGTCGGTGGCGCGATCGCCGCTCCGCTCGCGGCGTGGCTCGTCAAGCACATCCCGCCGCGCGTGCTCGGTGTCGCCGCCGGTGGCCTGATCATCCTGACCAACGCCAAGACCATCCTCGAGGCGCTCGGCGCCAACGGCGGCATGGTCGCCGTGACCGCCGCCGCGATCTTCGTCGCCTGGATCGTGCTCATCGCCTGGGCCGTCAAGCAGGAGCGGGTCGCGCGCCAGGCCCCCGAGACCGAGGTCGTGCCCGTCTGACGGGCCCACAAGCGCGGGGTCCGGTGGTGCGCACCCTCCACCGGGCCCCGTATCCCTTGGCCGAATGAGACGCCGAAGGGTGAACGGCGGAGAGGGTGCCCCGGGAAGGGTGCTGGCTGAGGGCAGCGGGGGATCGCGCACGGCGCGAGGTGAAAGCGCGGGTACGGCGGGGCACCCCGCGCAATTTGTGTACTTGTCTGACAAACTTTCGCCATGCGCGTCTCCGCCAAGTCCGACTACGCCCTGCGTGCGCTGATCGAGCTCGCGAGCCGCGACGCGGGGTCGCCGGTCAGCGCCGAGGAGCTCGGCCGACTGCAGGACATCCCACACGGCTTCCTGCAGGCGATCCTGGCCGACCTGCGCCGGGCCGGCGTCGTGATGAGCCAGCGTGGCCAGTCCGGCGGCTGGCGGATGGCCCGCGACCCCAGCACCGTGAGCGTGGCCGACGTGATCCGCGCGGTCGACGGCCCGCTGGTCAGCGTCTACGGCCTGCGGCCCGAGGCGGTCAGCTACAACGAGTCCGCCGAGGTGCTCCAGCACGTGTGGATCGCGGCACGCAGCAGCCTGCGCGACGTGTTCGAGCACGTGTCGATCCGCGCGCTCGCCGACGGCAAGCTGCCGAAGCAGGTCACGTCCCGGACCCAGTCCGAGGACGCCTGGCTGCCGCACTGACGGCTTGCGCCGCGTTGGCACACTGACCACCGGAGGACCCTGACCCCTGGGAGGACGGCGTGCTGGGTGAGCTGTTCCGTGCTGTGCTCGCGGCGATCCTCGCTGCCCTCACCGCCGTTTCGGCCACCCCGATGCCGGAGCCCGAGACCGCCCGCGTGCGCAAGGGCCCGGTCGTCGGCGCGGACATCTCCTGGCCGAACTGCCCCGAGGGCCTCGGCATCCGCTCCCGGCCGACGCTGGGCAAGCCGCTGCCGCGCGACTCCGCCCGCTTCGTGATCATCGGGCTGACCAACGGCCCGGCCTTCCACCCGAACCCGTGCCTTGCCTCGCACGTCGAGTACGCCCGCGAGCGGCGGATGTGGGCCTCGGCGTACGCCGTGGCGACGTACCCGACGAAGAAGCAGCTGAAGGAGTACGGCGACGCCGGTCCGCGCTCGCCGGACTCCAAGCTCGACCGGCTGTTCAACACCGGCTACGCCCAGGCCGAGCTCAACGTCGCCGAGATGAAGGCGGCCGGCCTCGACTCGCCCGGCATCTGGGTCGACGTCGAGCCGGTCACCCCGCCTGCGCCGTGGACCAAGCGACCGCGGCTGAACAAGGCGGTCGTCGACGGCGTCCTGCGTGCCTACCGCGACGCCGGCCTGTCGGTCGGGTTCTACTCGGTCGCGTCGCTGTGGCGTCAGATCATGGGCGACACCCGCTACGGCCTGCCCGAGTGGCGCAGCGCCGGCCCCACCAACCGCCGTCGCGCGCTGGCCATGTGCACCTCCGGCCAGTTCCAGGGCGGCCCGGCTGTCATCGGCCAGTGGTGGGACGACCACCGCGACTACAACGTGCTCTGCCCCGGCACCCCCGCCGAGGACGTCCTGAACCGCTGGTTCGTGAAGTTCTGACAACCATTCGTCTGCGACTCGACGGTGCGAATCACCCCGTAAATCGCAGACGAATCGTTGTCGTACGTCGGGTTTCGCCCACGGCGAACGGCGGAACACCGGTCGACCGCCGAAGGTTGAGTCTTCACCTAACAAGTTCAGAGGTGAAGGCATGGACCAGACTCCGCAGCGCCTCCCGGTGCTGTTCGTTTCCGACGGCGTGCTGCTGCCCGGCATGGTCGTCCCCATCGAGCTCGACGAGGCCGCGCAGGCCGCGGTCGACGCCGCCCGCAGCGAAGGCGGTGACCAGCTGCTGGTCGCGCCGCGTCTCGAGGACCGCTACGCGTCGTACGGCGTGACCGCCACGATCGAGAAGGTCGGCCGGTTCCGGGGCGGGTCGCCCGCCGCCGTGCTGCGGGCCGGCGGGCGTGCCCGCATCGGGTCCGGCGTGACCGGCCCGGGCGCGGCGCTCTGGGTGGAGGCCACCCCCGTCGACGAGCAGGACGTGACCGCGCGGGCCGAGGAGCTCGCCGCCGAGTACAAGAAGCTCGTGGTCGCCGTCCTGCAGCGCCGCGAGGCGTGGCAGATCGTCGACTCGTTCACCGCGCTGACGGACCCGGCCGTCATCGCGGACACCGCCGGCTACGCGCCGTACCTCTCCACCGACCGCAAGCGCGAGCTCCTCGAGACCCCGTCCGTCGAGCGCCGCCTGGAACTGCTGGTCGAGTGGACGCAGGAGTACCTCGCCGAGCTGGACGTCACCGAGAAGATCAGCGAGGACGTCCGCGAGAGCATGGAGAAGAACCAGCGCGAGTTCCTGCTCCGCCAGCAGCTCGCCGCGATCCGCAAGGAGCTCGGCGAGGGCGAGCCCGACGGCACCGACGACTACCGGGCCAGGGTCGAGGCCGCGGACGTGCCGGACGAGGTGCGCGTGGCGATGCTGCGCGAGGTCGACCGCCTCGAGCGGGCCAGCGACCAGAGCCCGGAGACGTCGTACATCCGCACCTGGCTCGACACCGTGCTCGACCTGCCGTGGAACGTCCGCACGCAGGACTCCGCCGACATCACCGCGGCCCGCGCCGTCCTCGACGCCGACCACCACGGCCTCGAGGACGTGAAGGACCGGATCGTCGAGCACCTCGCCGTGCGCGCTCGTCGCGCCGAGCGCGGCCTGGAGGTCGTCGGCGGCCGCGGCTCCGGGGCCGTCGTGCTGCTCGCCGGCCCGCCCGGCGTCGGCAAGACCTCGCTCGGCGAGTCCGTGGCCCGCGCGCTGGGTCGGAAGTTCGTCCGCGTCGCCCTCGGCGGCGTCCGGGACGAGGCGGAGATCCGCGGCCACCGGCGGACGTACGTCGGGGCCCTGCCGGGCCGGATCGTGCGCGCGGTCAAGGAGGCCGGGTCGATGAACCCGGTCGTCCTCCTCGACGAGGTCGACAAGGTCGGCACCGACTACCGCGGCGACCCGGCCGCGGCGCTGCTCGAGGTGCTCGACCCGGCGCAGAACCACACGTTCCGTGACCACTACCTCGAGCTCGACCTCGACCTGAGCGACGTGCTGTTCATCGCGACGGCCAACGTGCTCGAGACCATCCCGCCGGCGCTGCTGGACCGGATGGAGCTGGTCACGATCGACGGTTACACCGAGGACGACAAGGTCGCGATCGCCCGCGACTTCCTGGTGCCGCGGCAGCGCGAGCGCGCCGCCCTGCGCGAGGACGAGGTGTCGATCACCGACGATGCGCTGCGCGAGCTGGCCGCGAACCACACCCGCGAGGCCGGTGTGCGCCAGCTCGAGCGGCTGATCGCGAAGGCGTTCCGCAAGGTCGCTACGCGACTCGCGTCCGGCGAGCAGGCTCCGGTCGTCGTCGACGAGGTGGCGCTGAAGGACCTGGTCGGCCGGCCCCGGTTCACCCCGGAGGCGCACGAGCGTACGTCGGTGCCGGGCGTCGCGACCGGTCTGGCCGTGACGGGCCTGGGCGGCGACGTGCTCTACATCGAGGCGTCGTCGCTGCCCGGTGACACGCCGCGGCTGGACCTCACCGGCCAGCTGGGTGACGTGATGAAGGAGTCCGCGCAGATCGCGCTGACCTACGTCCGTTCGCACGCCGCCGAGCTCGGCCTCGGCGAGGACGCGCTCGCGACGTTGGGCGGTCCGCTGCACCTGCACGTGCCGGCGGGCGCCGTACCCAAGGACGGGCCGTCGGCCGGCGTCACGATGACGACCGCGCTGGTGTCGCTCGCGACCGGCCGGACCGTGCGCGGCGAGGTCGGCATGACCGGTGAGGTGTCGCTGACCGGCCGCGTGTTGCCGATCGGCGGGGTGAAGCAGAAGCTGCTCGCCGCGCAGCGGGCGGGCCTCACCGAGGTGTACCTCCCGGCCCGCAACGAGCCGGATCTCGACGACGTGCCGGACGAGGTGCTGGAGGCGCTGACCGTGCACCTGGTCAGCGACGTCCGCGAGATCCTCGCGACGGCGCTGGAGCCGGCCGCCGCACCCGTCGCGGGGACGGCGCCGTCCGCGGCGTAACGCTCAGCCGAGGCGGGCGGCCACCCACTCCACGAAGGGGCGGGCCGCCCGCCAGTCGGCGCGCACCCGATCGAGCAGCTCCGACGTGTGGATGAACGGCTCGAACCCGTAGTTCTTGCCGATCGTCAGCGACTTGTGCCGCAGCAGCTCGATGCGCGGGTGGTCGGCGTCGTACCCGCGTGGCGACGTCTTGAGCCGGTCGCCACCGACCTCCCAGCCTGCCTTGGTCAGCTTGCGCAGGATCTTCTCGAGCTCGGGGCCGGTGCGGTCGCCGGCGACGGCGGCGCGGTACGCCGCCAGCCGGGCCGAGTCGGCGTCGTAGAACCCGGCGCCGACGCGCACGCCCGGCGCGGACACCTGGACGTACCAGCCGATCGCCGAGCTGAGCGCGACGTACGCGCCCTGGTGGGTCTTGTACGGCGTCTTGTCCTTGGCGAACCGGACGTCGCGGTAGGGCCGGAAGATCTTCGCGGGCCCGAACTCCTCCTCGAGCTCGGCGACGAGCGCGGTCATCGGCGTCCGGACCGCGGTCTCGTAGGTCTCCTTGTGCGCGGCCCAGAACGACTTGGTGTTGTCCATCTCCAGGTCGTCGTAGAAGTCGAGCGCCGCGACCGGGAAGCCCGTGAACGTCATGCCCCCGACGCTAGCCAAGGGGTATGACGCTCTCGATGGCTGGTCCGCAGAGCCGGTCAGCAGTGGGCGTAGTGGTCCCGGTGCCGCAGGAGTACGGCGAGCATCGCGACGAGCATCAGGACGTGGGCGTCGACCATGAACGTCATCGCGCTCATCGTCCCTGCCCAGACCAGGGGGAGCAGGACGAGCGGGACGTACATCGCCGCGCACATCTCCAGCGTCGATGCCCAGTCGTGGCGCCGGACCCTCATCCAGACGGCCATGCCGATCGCCATGTCCGTGGCCATCAGCAGGTAGGACAGGCCGGGTCGCTCGGCGAACGGCACGGTCAGCCCGACGAGCTCGCGCAGGCCGCCCAGCACGAGCATGCCGGCGAACATCGCGACGACCATCTCGGCGTAGTGGCGGGCGAGCGCCCGGAACCGGCTGCGCGTCCGCCCGTGGGTGGTGGAACGGTTCGGGGAAAGGGTCGTGTCGGTCATGGCAGAGACTGTCGGGCCAGGTGCGCCCCGGCATCCAGAGTCGGGACGGACTGTGTCCGAAAACTTGGGAAGCACGTCCAACGGACAGGTCCCCTCCGCGCGCGAGGCGGCCTAGTGTCGATGCCATGACGTACGCACGACGAGTCCTGGTCGTCGGCTACCCCGGCGCCGAGCTGCTCGACATCGCCTGCGTGGTGTCGACCCTGCAGGTGGCCAACTACCTGCACGGTGAGCTGCTCTACAAGCCGAAGCTCGCCTCCCCGGGCGGGGCGCCCATCCGCACCGGCACCGGGCTCGTGGTGAACGCCCAGCTGGCGCTCGAGCGTGTGCGCGGGCCGATCGACACGCTCGTGGTGTCCGGCGGGATCGGGTACGTCGACGCGATGGAGGACGAGCGACTCGTGGCGCACGTGCGCCGCCTCGGCCGGCTGGCCGACCGGGTCACCTCGGTCTGCACCGGCGCCGGCATCCTCGCCGCCGCCGGCCTGCTGGACGGTCGCCGCGTCGCGACCCACTGGGACGAGGCGGACTACCTGAGGTCGCGCTTCCCGCGGGTCGACTTCGACAGCGACCCGATCTACATCATCGAGGACGACCTGTGCACCTCCGCGGGGGTGACGGCGGCGATGGACCTGACGCTCGCGCTCATCGAAGGGGACGTCGGGCCGGACCTGGCCCGGGCGGTGTCGCGCTACATGGTGACCTACCTGCAGCGGCCGGGGAACCAGGCGCAGATGAGCATCTTCACCGCACCGCCCGCGAGCGGCCACTCGCTGGTGCGGGACACCACCGACCACATCGCCTCGCACCTCGCCGACGACCTGTCGACCCCGGCGCTCGCGGCCCGCGTCGGCGTCAGCGAGCGCCACTTGTCGCGGCTGTTCCTCAAGGAGCTGGGCGTCTCGCCGGGCAAGTACGTGCGGCAGGCGCGCGTCGAGGCGGCGGCGCACCTGCTGACCGGCACGGACCTCACGGTCGAGACGATCGCCGGCCGCTGCGGCTTCGGCACGTCGGAGGCACTGCGTCAGGCGTTCGTGGCGGCGTACGGCGTCTCGCCGTCGCACTTCCGCGCCACGCAGTCACGCACGCGCGCCGCCGGACCCGCGGATCGTGCGGCCGGCGCGCCTCACCCGACGCCCGGCGGCCCGTCGAGGACCTCGGGCACGAACTCGAGGAGCTGGAGGCCGCCCTCGAAGGTCCGCGCGTCGACCAGGGCCAGCCTGACGTCCGGCCAGCCGTCGTAGATGCGGTCCTGGCCGGTCGCCCCGTTGACCACCGGGAACACCACGACCCGGTAGCGGTCGACGAGCCCGGCGGTCAGCAGCGAACGGCACAGGCTGAGGCTGCCGAGCGTTCGCAGAGGGACGTTGCTCTCGTTCTTGAGGCGCGACACCGCGTCGACCGCGTCCTCGCCGACCAACGTGGCGTTGTCCCAGAACAGCGGCGCGTCGAGCGTGCGTGAGAAGACGTACTTGGGCCGGCGGTCGAGGTCCTCCATGAAGTCCTGGCCCTGCTCGGCGAAGCCGGCGAACAGCCGGTACGTCGTGGCGCCCATCAGCACCGCGTGGTCGTTCTTGGTGTCCTCCTCGAGCCAGTGCAGGTACTCCTGGCTGCCCATGCCCCACAGCCCGGGCCATCCCTCGGCGGCCCCGAAGCCGTCGAGCGAGGTGATGAAGTCGACTGTCAGTCCCGCCATGATGCGGCCCCTTCCGAGAGCAGACGCGGCTCGCGGCGTACGAGCCGGGACTCGTCATCCTGGTCGCGATCATGGCTCGCGTCGATGTCGTGGTGCCCGGCCTGTCCGGATCCCTGCGGTCGCCTCCGTCGTACGCGAACCGGCCGCCCCGACCCGAGAAGGGTCCGGGACGGGCCCGTGACCGGAGGGGGTCGCCGCGCCAACGGTGGTGGCACATGTCGACCGGGTCGCGGTGATCGAGCACCGCGGCCGGGTCAGAAGACGAAGATCGCCAGCAGGATCGCGGTTACGACCACCGACACGAGCAGGGACCCGAGGCAGCCCAGTCGGTTGCTGAAGAAGACGAACACGTGCACACCTTCGGTTTGGGGGACCGCTGACGTCGCCATTCACGGCGACGTTGCGTGGGCGCCTGTTCTCGGCGTGTGGAGCGTGCTGTGCCCAGAGCGACGCGAACCATGCGCGTTGTAACGCCCGGCGTGTTCGACGCGTCAGTCAGACGTGAGGTCGACGTGACCTCGCGTCGGCTCGAGCACGGCCGACCCCAAGCACCGACACGGGGAGATCTCCATGCGAACCAGACGCATACTCGGCGCGTCACTGACCACCCTGCTCACCGTCGGCATGGTCGGCGCGGCCATGCCGAGCGCGACCGCCGGCGACAACGACCGGCGCGACTGGGATGACAAACGTGTTGTCAAAACTCCGGACGCCGCCGGCGGTGCACTGCACCTGCTCGGCGGCCGCAACGTCTGGTCGATGGCGGCGCGCGAGCTCGGCGCCGACACCGACACCTGGCGGCTGCGCGAGTCCCGCAGCGGACAGGTCGGATACACGAAGCCGCTGTCCGCGCCGCGTGACGTGCAGCGGTTCCGGTACGACGAGAGCCAGCGTCAGGACTCGACGTACGCCGCATTCGAGAAGGACGGTCGCCTGCACGCCGGCACGCACCTGCCCAACGCCGAGGCGCTGGTGTCCACCGACCTCGCGGCCGTCGCAGACAGTGCCGAGGCGCCGAAGGTCGTGGCGTCCGAGCACGACCGGTCGCACGCGCTGATCACCCGGGCGGGCACCTGGTACCTGCACGTCGGTGAGGCAGGCCGGTGGGTGAGTGCGCCCGACCCCAACCTCGACAGCGTGCCCGGCAACGAGGGCGAGGACTACGCATTCGTCGACGGCACGGACAACCTCGCGGTGTTCTGGAACGCGCCGAACGGGGACCTGCGCGTCGCCACCGGCAGCAGCGCGCCGATCGGGGAGAGCGACACCACGACCACGCTGACGTTCGCCGAGCCGCATACGGTGGCGACCGGTGGCGCGAAGTACGTCGACTACGTGGAGACGAGTCTGGGCGGCCGGCTCGTCACGCAGGCCACCAACGGGTCGATCACCCTGTGGGAGCACGCGGATCGCGGCCAGGGCGAGGGGCTCCGCTTCTACGAGCTGCGTGAGCTCGCAGGTCCGGTCACGTCGGGTGAGCCGATCACCGAGCCGCAGGTCGCGGTCGACCCGCGGCACGCGACGCTGACGGTCGGCTGGAAGGAGCCGCGCGTGACCGGCGGCGGCCTCATGCTGTGGCAGGAGGACCGTCCGCTCTCGACGTACCTCGAGCGCCCGACGTTCGTCACCGGCACGCGCGACACCAGCCAGGTCTCGTTCGTGGCCTCGCCGCAAGGGTCGCTCACCGTGGCGTTCCGGCGGAGCGACGAGAACGCGGTCGTGCGCGTCAAGCACCTGCCGGCGGGCAAGGCGAAGTGGACCGACGGCATCCGGCTGGTCAGTCCGAAGCCGATCACCGACACCTCGGCCGCCTGGGCGCTCGGCCCGGCCTCGGCACCCGTCGCGAACGGCGACGTGCGGCTCGCCGTCAACGACACGGTCGGCGTCTACGGCTTCCGGTTCGACGCACCCCGCCCGTAC
>NZ_CAMPGZ010000065.1 GCF_946885725.1 uncultured Nocardioides sp. | reverse complement strand
CGCCGGTCTCGAACAGCCCGCCGCCGTTCATCAGCGGCACGATCGAGAGCATCTTGGCGCTGGTGCCGAGCTCGAGGATCGGGAACAGGTCGGTGTTGTAGTCGCGCAGCACGTTGCCGGTCACCGAGATGGTGTCCTCGCCGCGGCGGATCCGCTCGAGGGAGTACGCCGTCGCCTCGGCCGGCGACATGATCTCGATGGTCAGCCCCTCGGTGTCGTGCTCCGGGAGGTACTGCTTGACCTTCTCGACCAGGTTGCGGTCGTGGGCGCGGGTCGGGTCGAGCCAGAACACCGCCGGGGTGTTGCTGGCGCGGGCCCGCGTCACGGCGAGCTTGACCCAGTCGCGGATCGGCAGGTCCTTGGTCTGGCAGGCGCGCCAGATGTCGCCGGCCTGGACGTCGTGCTCCATGAGCACCTTGCCGGACGAGTCGACGACCTGGACCTTGCCGGGGGCGGCGATCTCGAAGGTCTTGTCGTGCGAGCCGTACTCCTCGGCCTTCTGCGCCATCAGGCCGACGTTGGGCACCGAGCCCATCGTGGCCGGGTCGAACGCGCCGTTGGCGCGGCAGTCGTCGATAACAGTCTGGTAGACGCCGGCGTACGACGAGTCGGGGATGACCGCGAGGGTGTCGTCCTCCTCGCCGTCGGGGCCCCACATGTGGCCGGACGTGCGGATCATCGCCGGCATCGAGGCGTCGATGATGACGTCGGACGGGACGTGCAGGTTGGTGATGCCGCGGTCGGAGTCGACCATCGCGAGGCGCGGGCCCTCGGCGAGGCCCTGGTCCACCGCCGCCTTCACCGCGTCGGCGTCGGGCAGCTTGTCGAGCGACGAGAACAGCGCACCGAGCCCGTCGTTGGGGCTGATGCCGGCCGCCTTGAGCTCCTCGCCGTACTGCTCGAACAGCGAGGGGAAGAAGCGCTGCACCACGTGGCCGAAGATGATCGGGTCGGAGACCTTCATCATCGTGGCCTTGAGGTGCACGGAGAACAGCACGTTCTCGTCCTTGGCGCGGGCGATCTGCTCGTCGAGGAAGCGGCGCAGCGCGGCGACGTCCATGAACGTGGCGTCGACGACCTCGTCCTCGAGCACCTTCAGGTCGCTCTTCAGCACGGTCTCGGTGCCGTCGGTCGCGACGTGCTTGATGGTCAGGATGTCGTCGCGCTCCAGCACCACGGACTGCTCGTTGGCGCGGAAGTCGTGCTCGCCCATCGTGGCCACATTGGTCTTGGAGTCGGGGCTCCAGGGGCCCATGCGGTGCGGGTGCGTCCGGGCGTACTGCTTCACCGACGCGGGCGCACGGCGGTCCGAGTTGCCCTCGCGAAGGACCGGGTTGACCGCGGAGCCCTTGACCTTGTCGTAGCGCGCGCGGACGTCCTCCTCGTCGGCGTCGCGCGGCTCGTCGGGGTAGTCCGGCAGGTCGTAGCCCTTCTCCTGCAGCTCCTTGATCGCGGCCTTGAGCTGCGGGATCGAGGCGCTGATGTTGGGCAGCTTGATGATGTTGGCCTCGGGCTTGGTGGCCAGCTCACCGAGCTCGGCGAGGTCGTCGGAGACCCGCTGGTCGTCACGGAGCCGGTCGGGGAACTGCGCCAGGATCCGCCCCGCCAGCGAGATGTCCCGAGTCTCGACGTCGACGCCCGCGGTGGAGGCGTAGGCGGAGACGATCGGGAGGAACGAGTGCGTCGCGAGCGCGGGCGCCTCGTCGGTGATGGTGTAGATGATCGAGTTGGATCGGGCGTCGCTCACGAGTGTGGCTCCGTTCCGCACGTCGGCATGGGTCGAGGAAGTTTCTTGACGTCAAGATATCTCAGGCGGGGTGGCGGCGCACCCGTGGGCCCCATCCTGCCCGCCGGAGAACCTCGCGGGCGAGGGTGCCCTGCGCCGCTGCTAGCGTCACCAGCACCCACCCGAGAACTTCTTTTCGAGGAGACGTCGTGAGCAACGCCCCCGTCAAGGTCGCCGTCACCGGCGCCGCCGGCCAGATCGGTTACAGCCTGCTGTTCCGCCTCGCCAGCGGCTCGCTGCTCGGCCCGGACACCCCGATCCAGCTCCAGCTGCTCGAGATCACTCCGGCGCTCAAGGCGCTCGAGGGCGTCGTGATGGAGCTCGAGGACTGCGCGTTCCCGACCCTCGCCGGCGTCGAGATCGGCGACGACCCGACCAAGATCTTCGACGGCGTCAACCTCGCGCTCCTCGTGGGCGCCCGGCCCCGCGGCCCGGGCATGGAGCGCAGCGACCTGCTCGAGGCGAACGGCGCGATCTTCACCGCCCAGGGCAAGGCGCTCAACGAGGTCGCCGCCGACGACGTACGCATCGGCGTGACCGGCAACCCGGCCAACACCAACGCGCTGATCGCGCTCAGCAACGCGCCCGACATCCCGGCGGAGCGGTTCTCGGCGCTCACCCGGCTCGACCACAACCGCGCCATCTCGCAGCTCGCGGCGAAGACCGGCGCGAAGGTCACCGACATCAAGAAGATGACGATCTGGGGCAACCACTCGGCGACGCAGTACCCCGACATCTTCCACGCCGAGATCGCCGGCAAGAACGCCGCCGAGGTCGTCAACGACCAGGACTGGATCGAGAACGTGTTCATCCCGACCGTGGCCAAGCGTGGCGCCGCGATCATCGACGCCCGCGGTTCCTCCTCGGCCGCCTCGGCCGCGTCGGCCACGATCGACGCCGCCCGCGACTGGCTGACGGGCACGCCGGAGGACGACTGGGTGTCGATGGCGGTGCGCTCCGACGGCTCCTACGGGATCCCCGAGGGGATCGTGTACTCCTACCCCGTCACCACCCGTAACGGCGACTGGGAGATCGTCCAGGGTCTCGACATCAACGACTTCTCGCGCGGCAAGATGGACGCCACCGCGGCCGAGCTGATCGAGGAGCGCGACGCCGTGACGGAGCTCGGCCTGATCTGAGCGTCCCCGGGGTCCGCGCGGACCCGGGCAACGCCTTGACGAGGGGTCAGTTGTTCAGCGACACGCCGACGAGCGGGCTGAATTTCTGACCCCTCGGCGTTACACCGGCTGATCCGGAACGAGCACAGCCAGGATGATCAGGCCGACGCCGGCGACGGTCAGCAGGAGGGTGTCGGACCAGCGGCGGCGGACCCGGAGCATGCCGGCGGCGCGTTCGCTGAGCACGGCCCGGGTGAGCGCGCCGACGAGCATGGCGACACCCATCCAGACGATCCCGGTGCGCCAGGCTCCCCAGACGACCCGCCCGCGCCCGACCGTCACGACACCGACGATGACCACGAACACCCTGCCGCCCCCGGTCCGCGGTCGCCGCCGCGGCCTCTGCGCCGCCGGCGGTGTCGGGGGCGGCGGGGGCGGCTCGGCGTCGGGAGCCGGTTCGGCGGGCGTGGTCACGACCGGTTCAGGCACCGACACGAGCGTTCTCGGCGGTGCTCTGCGCGACGAGCTGCTCGGCGCGCTCGACGACGTTGCTGAGCAGCATGGCGCGGGTCATCGGGCCGACGCCGCCGGGGTTCGGCGACACCCAGCCGGCCACGTCGTACACGTCCGGCGCGAGGTCGCCCGCGATCTTGCCGTCGACGCGCGAGACGCCGACGTCCAGGAGCGCGGCGCCGGGCTTGACCATGTCGGCGGTGATGATGCCGGGCACACCGGCGGCCGCGACGACGATGTCGGCCTCACGGACGTGCTTGGCGAGGTCGCGGGTGCCGGTGTGGCAGAGCGTGACGGTGGCGTTCTCGCTGCGGCGGGTGAGCAGCAGCCCCAGCGGCCGGCCGACGGTGAGGCCGCGGCCGACGACGCACACCTCGGCGCCGGCGATCTCGACGCCGTGGCGGCGGAGCAGCTCGATGACACCGACCGGCGTGCACGGCAGCGGGCCGGGACGACCCAGCACGAGCTTGCCGAGGTTGACCGGGTGCAGCCCGTCGACGTCCTTGTCCGGGTCGACCCGGGACAGCAGCGCGAACTCGTCCAGCCCTGTCGGCTGCTGCACCAGGAACCCGGTGCACGACGGGTCGGCGTTGAGCTCGT
This sequence comes from uncultured Nocardioides sp., assembly GCF_946885725.1. The sequence goes on along the minus strand of NZ_CAMPGZ010000065.1, from coordinate 15,356 downwards.
CGATGACCGCCTCGACCTCCGCCTGCGTGGCGGTGGCCGGCAGGTCGCGCCGGATCGACTCGATCCCGATCGACGCGCAGTCCTTGTGCTTCGCGCCGACGTACCAGTGCGAGCCGGGGTCGTCGCCGACCAGCACCGTGCCGAGCCCGGGCACCACGCCCTGCTCCTTGAGCCGCGCCACCCGCTCCCGCAGCTCGTCCTTGATCGTGGCGAGCGTGGCCTTGCCGTCCAGAATCCGTGCCGTCATCGCGCTGATCCTTTCATGCCGAGTCGGCTGCCGACCCGGCTCTTGCCTCCCGCTCGGATGCGCCGACCCGGCTCGAACCTCCCGGTCGGATGCGCCGACCCGGCTCGAACCTCCCGGCTCCCCCGCTGCGCTCCTCCGCCGGGAGGTTCGGGCCGGGTCGGCGTACTGCCATGTGCTCAGTGGAAGAAGTGTCTTGTAGCGGTGAAGTACATAGTCACTCCGGCGGCGCGGACGGCGGCGATCGTCTCGTCGTCGCGCTTCGAGCCGCCCGGCTGGACGATCGCGCGGACGCCCGCGTCGAGGAGGACCTGCGGGCCGTCGGCGAAGGGGAAGAAGGCGTCGGAGGCGGCGAACGAACCTGCGGCGCGGTCGCCGGCGCGCTCGACGGCGAGGCGGCAGGAGTCGACGCGGTTCACCTGGCCCATGCCGACGCCGACGGAGGCGCCGTCCTTGGCGAGCAGGATGGCGTTGGACTTCACCGACCGGCACGCGCGCCAGGCGAAGGCGAGGTCGGCGAGCTCGTCGTCGGACAGCGGGTCGCCGGCGGCCAGCGTCCACGAGGCCGGGTCGTCGCCGCCGTCGTCGGACCGCGCGTCGATGGCGTCGCGGGACTGGATGAGCAGGCCGCCGGAGATCGCGCGGGTCTCGATGCCGGCGTTGTCGGCGTCGGCGCAGACGAGGATCCGGATGTTCTTGCCACCCCGGGGCAGTGACTGAAGCACCTCGACGGCACCCTGCTCGTAGGCGGGCGCGACGACGGCCTCGGTGAAGGTCTCGCGTAGGGCCTCGGCCATCTGCACGCTGACCGGCCGGTTCGTGGCGATCACCCCGCCGAACGCCGACAGCGGGTCGCACGCGTTGGCCTTGCGGTAGGCGTCCGCGATGTCGGCGCCGACCGCGATGCCGCACGGGTTGGCGTGCTTGACCACGGCGACGGCCGGCTCGCTGAAGTCGTACGCGGCACGGCGGGCCGCGTCGGCGTCGACGTAGTTGTTGTAGGACATCTCCTTGCCGTGCAGCTGCTCGGCCTGCGCGAGGCCGGGCTCAGGCACGAAGCCGGAGGTGTAGACGGCGGCGCGCTGGTGCGGGTTCTCGCCGTACCGCAGCACCGCCTTCTTCTCCCACGTCGCGCCCATCCACGCCGGGAACCCGGAGCCCTCGCTGGTGTCGGTGAGCACGTTGCCCATCCAGGACGCCACGTGCACGTCGTACGTCGCGGTGTGCACGAACGCGTCGGCGGCGAGGCGCTGGCGCTGGGCCAGGGTGAACCCGCCGGCGCGCACGGCCTCGAGCGCGTCGGCGTACTGCGCCGGCGAGGTGAGGATCGCGACCGACGGGTGGTTCTTGGCGGCGGCGCGGACCATCGACGGACCGCCGATGTCGATCTGCTCGACGCACTCGTCGGGCGTCGCGCCGCTCATCACGGTCTCGGTGAACGGGTAGAGGTTCGACACCACGAGGTCGAACGGCTCGATGCCGAGCTCCTCGAGCTGCGCCCGGTGGGTGTCGAGCCGGAGGTCGGCGAGGATGCCCGCGTGCACCTTCGGGTGCAGCGTCTTGACCCGGCCGTCGAGACACTCGGGGAAGCCGGTGAGGTCCTCGACCTTCGTCACCGGCACGCCCGCGTCGGCGATGCGCGCGGCGGTGGAGCCGGTGGAGACCAGGGCGACGCCGGCCTCGTGCAGCCCGCGGGCGAGCTCCTCGAGGCCGGTCTTGTCGTAGACGGAGACCAGCGCGCGCTGGACGGGACGGCGGTCGGACATGTGCATCTCCTCGTCGATCGTGTCTGCGATCAAGCGAGGGCACCCAGGCGTTCGATGCGCTCGACGGTCACTCCCCGGTGGTCACCCACCTGCGCCAGTCGTGTGCCCCGAGACTATCGGTCCCCGGACGCCCTGCCGAACCGCACCTTCCGCTCGCTGATCGTGAAGCCTTCCCGGGCCATCCGGCCCACGCAATCGACGAGCATCCCCCGCTCGGCGACCTTGATCCGCTCGTGCAGCGACTCCTCGGTGTCGTCGTCCTCGACCCGGACCGCGACCTGGTCGACGATCGGGCCGGTGTCGACGCCGGCGTCCACGACGAACAGGGTGGCGCCGGTGATCTTCACGCCGTACGCCAGCGCGTCCGCGGCACCGTGCATCCCCGGGAACGACGGCAGCAGCGCCGGGTGCGTGTTGACGTAGCGGCCGCCGAACTCCGCGAGGAACGCGTCGCCCGCCAGCTTCATGAACCCCGCGGACACCACGAGGTCGGGGTCGTACGCCGCGCACGACTTCGTCATCGCCGCGTCCCACTCGTCGCGCGACTCGAAGTCCTTGACGCGGTGCACGAACGTCGGCACGCCGGCGCGCTCGGCGCGGGCCAGCGCCTCGATGCCGTCGCGGTCCGCGCCCACCGCCACCACCTCGGCGCCGTACCCCGGCTCGGCGGTCGCGTCGAGCAGCGCCTGCAGGTTGGTGCCGGAGCCCGAGACGAGCACGACCAGACGGGCCGGGGTGGCGGTCATGCGGGGTCCCCGCCGCGGCGCGAGCGCAGCGAGCGGCGTGGTGGGGTGCTCACGGCGCCACCCTAGTCTCCGGCGGTCAGAGCCGGATCGTGTCCTCGGTGTCGGAGTCGGCGGGCCCAGTGGACGATCCCGTGGACGACTCCTCGGGGGGCTCGTAGCCGTGCCGGCGCAGCCACCAGACCGCCGCGACACCGCCGGCCAGCGCGCCGAGCCCGAGGCTCACGACCGACGCCGCGAACAGGTCGAGGAACGGCGTGCCGACGTCGGCCATCCGGCCGGGGCCGACCGGTCCACCGGCGACCGTGATCGCGAGGCTGATCAGGGCCGCGCCGACGACGCCCGCGCCCAAGCCGCGGACCGCACCGCGGTCGTAGCCGGCTGTCGGGTGCCGGCGCACGGTGAGGAAGCCGACGACCACGGCCAGCAGCGCCGGGACGCCGAGCAGCGCGGTGGTCCACTCCGGTGCCGGCCCGGGGCTGGGCAGCGCGGCGAGCAGCGGGAACGCCGGGATCGGGCCGAGCACGACTCCCGACGGCGCGACGATGGTGCCGGTGCCGACGGCGAACCCCGGTCCGAGCACGTACGCCGCACCGAAGAGCGCGGCGTTGGGTGCGACTGTCGCGGTGAGGAGCGTGGCGAGCGCGGCGCCCGATCCGTCGGCGTGCAGCCGCGACAGCACGCTCGCGGCGGTGCCCAGGTCGAGCGCGAGCGCGACCGTGACGAGCACCGAGCCGGCGGCGAGCACGGCCAGCGCGACGCCGAGTGCGCCACGCACCATCGCCCGCAGGGTCTCCGGAAGACGGGTGGCCCACCAGGAGGCGTCGCCGCGACGCAGCAGACCCAGTCCCCCGCCCACCAGCGCCAGCAGGAACCCGCCGCAGAAGGCCGGCATCAGTCCGGGCTCGGCGGCCGGCACCGAGGCGAGCAGCGCCGTGACCAGCGCGACGACGCCGTACACACCGGCCAGCACGACCGCGGCGAGCGCCACCGCGGGCGCCTCCTCGTCGGCGGAGGTCAACCGCGCCCAGCGGCCGAGCCGGAGCGCGACGTACCCGCACAGCGCGGTCAGCCCGAGCGGCACCACGCCGATCGTCGTCGCGCCGAGCGTGAGGCCGGAGCCGTGCCCCAGCAGCCAGGCGACGGCACCGACCCGGATCGCGTCGCGCGTATCGCCGTGCGCACCGGCGTCGGAGGCGAACCAGCCGACCAGCCCGACGGCCATGCACGCGATCAGCACCGCGCCGGACGCCACCGCGCCGGCGAACGCGGCACCGAGCCACAGCGGCCGGGCCACCGGACCGGTCGGTTCGGGCGGGGGCGGGACGCTGCGGGAAGGACGGGCGAGCAGGTCGGTCATCGCCGCCCAGTCTGGTCGAGCGGCCCGCCGTGGCCGTGGACCCACGCCGTGACGCTCGACACGACGATTCGGCCTCCCGCGCGGGTACCACCTATCGTGGTGGGGTTCTGAGTACGGCACGGGGAGGTATCTGGGAGGAAGACGCATGCAGCGGGAGGAGAGCTTCGACTCCTTCTACCAGTCGACGCGTCGCAACCTCCTCCTCCAGACCTTCGCGCTGACCGGTGACCTCACCGCCGCGCAGAGCGCGGTCAAGGACGCGTACGTCGCCGCCTGGCACCTGTGGCGCAAGGTCGGCCCGCTCGAGGACCGGGAGGGATGGGTCCGGGCCCGGGCCTGGCAGCTCGCCCAGCGTCGCCACGCCGGCCGGATCTGGCACCGCAACAAGGGCATCGGCGAGGACGACCGGTACGTGCTCGACGCGCTCGCGAAGATCCCGGCCGTCCAGCGCCGCGTCGTGCTGCTGCACGTGCTCGCCGAGGTCCCGCTCGACGCCGCCGCGCGCGAGCTCGGCCTCACCCAGGGCATGGCCTCCCGCCACCTCGACGCCGGCGCCGCCGCTCTCGCGGAGGCCCTCGCCGTACCCCCTGAGGCCGTGCGCGTCCGCCTGCTCCAGCTCTCCGGCGCGGCCTCCTCGGTGACGCTCCCCCGGGCGCCGCTGGTCCGCCGCCAGGGCCAGAAGCGCCGCAAGGGCAACACCATCGCCGCCTAGATGGTCGCGGTCGCGATCGCGATCGGCGCCGGCGCGGTCGCCTACGAGCCCGGTGGCCGCCAGCGCACCGCCGACGGCGACCTCCGCATGCTCCGGCCGCAGCCGGTCACCGAGCGGGTGACCAACGTCCCCGCGCTGCCGACCGCCGACAACATGCTCGACGAGGACCAGATCCGCCGCCTCGGCAGCTCCCAGGAGTGGGAGGTCAAGCGCACCCACGCCAACACCGCGGGCGACGGCATCAACACGATCTGCCAGCAGCAGCGGTACGCCGACCCCGACGGGCTCGCCGCGATCGTCCGGGAGTTCGAGGCCAAGGGCAAGGCCGACCGGTCCGCCGTGCAGACCGTCGAGATCTCGGAGACGGTCCGGCAGGCCAAGCGCGGCTACCGCACCACGGTCGGCTGGTACGCCGGCTGCCGGGTCGCCCGGCTCCAGCTGCTCGACGCCTACAAGGTCGACAACATCGGCGCCGAGGCCGGCGTGCTGATGATGCGGGTGTGGGAGCGGCCGATCACCACGTACTCCGTGGCCGTGGCGCGCGTCGGCGAGGTGGTCACCACCACCGTCGGCAAGTCCGTCGGCGTCGACCCGCCGCCCGCGAAGGAGATCACCCAGTCGCTCGCCGACTCGGTGTCGATGCTCTGTGGTCGCACCGGGTCCAAGAACTGCTCGAAGCGCCCGACCTACGAGGTCGTGCCCCCGCCGCCGTCCGGCGAGGAGCCCGCGATGATCGCGGTCGCCGACCTGCCCCCGGTCGGCCGGATCGAGAAGCCGTGGGTCGGCATCGACGCCACCAGCGGCACGCCGAACACCGCGGCGACGACCTGCGACCGCGCCAACTTCGGCAAGGCCGGAGCGTTGGAGACCAAGTCGCGCACGTTCCTGATCCCCCAGGCCAAGCTGCCGGCTCGTTTCGGGCTGACCGAGACCTACGGCCGGTTCCGCAACGAGCAGGCAGCGAAGAAGTTCCTCTCCGGCGTCCGAAGGAGCGTTGCCAACTGCGAGGACCGCGACCTCGCCACCGACGTCACCGCGTCGCGCACCTACCAGCGCGGTGGAGCGGACAGGTCTGTCTACGACCTGCGCACCGAGATCTCCGAGAAGGAGTCGGTCCGGTTCCGGGTCGGCTTCGTGCGGATCGGCCGCACGGTCGCGCAGCTCACGTTCGTCTCGGCGCCGCGCTTCGACATCACGCGCGACCGGTTCGAGGCGCTGGTGGTCCGGGCCGGTGACCGCCTGCGCGAGCTGGATCTCGTGAACGACGACGGCTGATGCTCCCCTCGCCCTAGGCTTCTTTCGTGAATCCCCCGTCCCCCCTCACGCGTGTCGACGCGCGCGCACTCGACGCCGTCGACCCGCTGCGCACGGGCAGCCCGCACGGCGACCCCGCTGCGCTGTTCGACCTCCGCGAGGGCTTCGTCTACCTCGACGGAAACTCCCTCGGCGCGCTGCCCCGCGCGGTCGCGCCGCACATGGCGCGGGTCGTGAGCGACGAGTGGGGCCGTGGCCTGATCTCGTCGTGGAACGAGGCCTCCTGGATCGACCTGCCGGCCCGCGTCGGGGCGAAGATCGCCCGGCTGATCGGCGTCGCGCCCGACGACGTGCACGTCGGCGACTCCACGACCGTGCTGCTGTTCAAGACGATGGTCGCCGCCTGCCGGATGCGGCCGGACCGCCGTACCGTCGTGGTCGAGCCGACCACCTTCCCCACCGACGGGTACGTCGCGGCCGGGGTCGCCGAGCTGCTCGGGCTCGAGGTCCGCTGGTGCGACCCGGAGGACCCGGTGGCGTCGCTCGACGACGACGTCGCACTGCTCGCGCTCAACCACGTCGACTTCCGCAGCGGCGCGATGTACGACATGTCCGCGCTCACCGCGGCCGCCCACGAGCGCGGCGTGCTCGTGCAGTGGGACCTGTGCCACTCGACCGGCGCGATGCCGGTCGACCTGCACGGCGCGGACGTCGACCTCGCCGTCGGCTGCACCTACAAGTACCTCAACGGCGGCCCCGGCTCCCCCGCCTACGCCTACGTCGCGCCACGGCTGCAGGCCGACCTGCGCCAGCCGATCCCCGGCTGGATGGGACACGCGGCGCCGTTCGAGATGCAGCGCGACCACGTGCCCGCCGACGGAATCCGTCGGATGGCGTCCGGGACGCCGCCGGTGCTCGCGCTCTCGGCGCTCGACGCGGCGCTGACGGTCTTCGACGACGTCGACCTCGCGACGCTGCGGGCCACGTCGCTGTCGCTGACCGACCTGTTCATCCGGCTGGTCGACGAGCGGCTCGGCGACGTGTTCGAGGTGGTCACCCCGCGTGAGCACGACCGCCGGGGCAGCCAGGTCTCGCTGCGCCACCCCGAGGCGTACGGCGTCGTCCAGGCACTCATCGCGCGCGGCGTGATCGGCGACTTCCGCACGCCGGACGTCGCCCGGTTCGGCTTCGCGCCGCTCTACGTCACGCACGCCGCAGTCTGGGACGCCGTCGACCGGCTCGTCGCGGTGATGGCCGGCGAGGAGCACCTCGACCCGGCGTACCGGGTCCGCAACGTCGTGACCTGAGAAACTCCCGTTCTCGGGCAACCCGCGCGGCTGCTCGGGCGTAGACATCTACGACAGCACCGAGGCAGGACGGGGGCGGGCATGGACGCGGAGGAGTTCGACGACTTCTACGCCGCGTCGTTCGGGCGCCTGGTGCACCAGGTGCACGCGATGGTCGGCGACCGCGACGAGGCGCAGGAGTGCGTGCAGGAGGCGTTCGTGCGGGCCTGGTCGCACCGCGGCCGCCTCGACCGGTCCCGCGCGCCCGAGGCGTGGGTGCGCACCACGGCCTACCGGCTCGCGGTCAGCCGCTGGCGGCGCGCCACCCGCGGGCGCAAGGACCCCGACCGAGCACTCCAGCCGACGCCCGCCGTACCCGCGCCCAACGAGGACCAGGTCGCGGTGATCTCCGCCCTCCGCCAGCTGCCGGAGACGCAGCGACGGGCGCTGGTCCTGCACCACCTGTGCGACCTGTCGGTCCAGGCCGTCGCGGCCGAGACCGGCGTCGCCGTGGGCACCGTCAAGGCCAGGCTGTCCCGCGGTCGCGCAGCCCTCGCGGAGCTGCTGTCCGACGCCGCCGTCACCGCCCGGACCGGAGGTGCCTCCCGTGGCTGACCCCTTCGACACCCTCCGCCGGCACGACCCCGACGCGATGCCCGTGGACCGGCTGCCCGCCGCCGAGGTACGTCGCCGTGGTGACGCGCGCCGGCGCCGCCGCGCCGCGCTGCAGGGGGCCGCCGCCGTCCTCGCTGTCGTCGCCGTCGTCGGTGGCGTCTCGCTGGCCACCGGCGCGCCCACGCCGACGCTGCCGCAGCCGGCGCCGGCGCCGGCGACGCAGAGTCCGACGCCGACGCAGGATCCATCACCCAGCGAGGCCGCGGATCCCGAGATGGCGACCGCGATCCCCGCCGACTTCCCCCTCGTCGAGGGCTTCCCCGACTCGGCCGGCGCGGACCAGCAGCTCGAAGGCCCGGCCCCGGACGTGCCGGCCTTCGACGAGGTGCGGGCCTGCGACTCGACCCTGCTGTCCAGGTCGTCCGCCGGGGTGGTGGACCGGCTGGCGGTGACGTTCTCGCAGCCGGAGGACTACCGCGTCCGGGAGCTGACGACGTACTCCTCCTCCGACGACGCCGCGGCCCGGCTGGGCTCGGTCGCCTCGCTCTTCGCCGACTGCCCGCGCGAGAAGTCCGGCAGCCCGCCGGACTTCGTCAACGAGGTGGAGCCCGGCCGGCTGGGCGACGAGTCGTGGATGATCACGCGTCGCGCGGACGACTACGTCCCTGGCATCGAGGTGCTGGTCGCGGTGCGCGTCGGCAACGCGGTGCTGCTCACCTCGGAGTCCAACGAGGGCGGCGGCAGCGCCGAGAGCGTCCGCTCGTCGAGACTGATGGCGGAGGAGGCGGCGCAGCCGCTGGTGGACGCCATGTGCGTGTTCGCGGACGGTGGCTGTGCCAAGGAGGAGCTCGCCGCCGACGTCCTGCTGTCACGGGACGACGTGCTGCGGATGACCGGCTTCGTCACCAAGTGGTCCGGGCCGGACCGGACCTTCAGCGCCGACGAGTGCTGGACAGTGGTGCCGAGCAACCTGTTCCGCGACGGGACGGTCTGGGCGCGTTACGAGGGCCGCGGCCGCGACGACGCCGACCTGGTCAACGCCCGGGTGCTGAGCACCGTGACGCCGTTCGGGTCGGCTGAGGCCGCGGCGGGCGCTTTCGAGGCGGCCCGCGAGCGGATCGACACCTGCGGCAGCGCGGGCGAGGAGCTGGCCGCGCGAGAGGGCGAAGCGACGTACTGGCGGCTGATCACCAAGCCGGCGCCCGAGGTCTGCACGGAGTGCGGGGCGGGCTGGCTGCACGCGACCGGCATCGGGCTGGTCGACGACCGGGTGGTCGGGCTCAACGTGTCCTGGATCGGCGACCTGGAGACGGTCGTCGGCGACGACGACCCGCCGCCGATCTCGGACTTGCTCGACCGGGCGGTGCGTGGGGCGGGCGGCTGACCGACGCGGTCAGAGGCGGCGCACGAACATGTGTGACGCGAGGTCGGGGTCGACCTCCGCGGCCTCGCCGCCGCTGCCGATGAGGATGCCCTCGGCGCCCTTGGCGACCGTGACGACCTTGTCGGGCAGCGCGCCCACGCGACGGAGCGCGGCCATCAGCGGCTCGTCCTTCTGGACCTCCTCGCTGATCCGCCGGATCATCACGCGCGTCTCCTCGGCACCGGCGACGGCGTCGAGCGGCTCCACGTCGGACATGAACGTCTCGCCACCCGACTCGCCGAGCTCCTCGAGGCCCGGGATCGGGTTGCCGTACGGCGACTCGGTCGGGTGTCCGAGCAGCTCGACCAGGCGACGCTCGACGGTCTCGGACATCACGTGCTCCCAGCGGCACGCCTCGGCGTGGACCAGCTCCCACTCCAGCCCGATCACGTCGGTGAGCAGGCGCTCGGCGAGGCGGTGCTTGCGCATGACCCGGGTGGCCAGCCGGTGGCCCTCCTCGGTCAGCTCGAGGTGCCGGTCGCCCTCGACGGTCAGCAGGCCGTCGCGCTCCATCCGGGCGACCGTCTGCGACACCGTGGGGCCGCTCTGGTGCAGGCGCTCGGCGATCCGCGCCCGCAGCGGCACGATGCCCTCCTCGACCAGCTCGTAGATCGTGCGGAGGTACATCTCGGTGGTGTCGATCAGGTCGCTCACTTCGCCATTGTGACGTATCGGTAGGACCGCCTGGCACAGTGGAGCGGGTGGCTGACACCCGCACCGTCATGTGGTTCCGTCGCGACCTGCGGCTCGGCGACAACCCGGCCCTCCTGGGGGCGTGCGAGTCCGACGGAGTGCTGCCGCTGTTCGTGCTCGACCCGGCGCTGTGGGAGCCCTCGGGCGTGCCGCGGCGGGCGTACCTCGCGGCCTCGCTCCGCGCCCTCGACGAGTCCCTGCGCGACCTCGGCGGCGGCCTGTCGGTGAGGCGCGGCGATCCGGTCGAGGAGGTGGTGCGCGCGGCGCGCGACGTCGGCGCCTCGCGGGTGCACGTCGCGGCCGACTACGGGCCGTACGGCGCGCGCCGCGACGCCGCGGTCGAGTCCGCGCTGGCCCAGCACGGGCTGGAGATGGTCCGGACGGGCTCGCCCTACGCCGTGGCTCCTGGCCGTGTGGTCAACGGCTCGGGTACGCCGTACCAGGTGTTCACGCCGTTCTCCCGCGCCTGGGCGCAACACGGCTGGCGCGGCCCGGTCGACCCGCCGAAGAGGGCGTCCTGGCTCGCGCTCGACGACACGGTCGACATCCCTGACGCACAGCTGCCGGACGGCATCGCGCTGCCCGAGGCCGGCGAGCGGGCCGCGCTGACGCGGTGGCGGGCGTTCGTCGACCGGGCGGACGGCGACCTCGGCGACTACGACACCGGCCGCGACCGGCCGGACCGGGACAACACCTCGCGGATGTCGGTGCACCTGAGGTGGGGCGAGATCCACCCGCGCACGATGCTCGCGGACCTGTCCGCCGACCGGCGCGCGGTGGTGGCGACGTACCGCAAGGAGCTCGCCTGGCGGGAGTTCTACGCCGACGTGCTGCACCACCGGCCGGAGACGGCGCGGGAGTACCTCAAGCCCGAGTTCGCGCGGATGGAGTACGACGACCCGGCGCCCGTGCTCGACGCGTGGAAGGAGGGCCGCACCGGGTTCCCGATCGTCGACGCCGGGATGCGGCAGCTGCGCGCGACCGGCTGGATGCACAACCGGGTGCGGATGATCGTGGCGTCGTTCCTGGTCAAGGACCTGCACGTCGAGTGGCAGCACGGCGCCCGGCACTTCATGCACTGGCTGCTCGACGGCGACGTCGCGTCCAACCAGCACAACTGGCAGTGGGTCGCGGGCTGCGGCACCGACGCGTCGCCGTACTTCCGCGTCTTCAACCCGACCACGCAGGGCAGGAAGTTCGACCCGGACGGCGTCTACGTGAAGCGCTGGGTGCCGGAGCTGCGCGAGGTCGACGCCAAGCACGTGCACGAGCCGGAAGCCGCGCCGGACGGGCTGCCGGAGGGCTACCCTGCTCCGATCGTGGACCACCGTGAGGAGCGGGCCGAGGCCCTGGCCCGCCTGGAGAGGATCAAGGCTTGAGTCTCACCATCGAGCGCCGCTACCGCGGACCGGCTCGGTCCGGCAACGGCGGCTACACCGCCGGGCTGCTCAGCACGCACGTCCCCGACGCGGCCGGCCGCCCGGTCGAGGTGACCCTGCGGATGCCGCCGCCGCTCGAGACCCCGCTCGACGTCAGCACCGAGGGCGACGTCACCCGGCTGCTCGACGGCGAGAAGCTCGTCGCCGAGGCGCGGCTCGTGCCCGACGACCTCGTCCCGGTCGAGGCGGTCGACGCCGGAGTGGCCGCGCAGACGATGTCGTCGTACAAGGGGCTCGAGGCGCACCCGTTCCCGGGCTGCTTCGCCTGCGGGCCGGAGCGCGAGCCCGGCGACGGGCTGCAGATCTTCCCCGGCGCCGTGCCGGACCGCGAGGGCACGGTCGCGTCGCTGTGGGTGCCGCACGCGGCGTTCGCCGAGCGCGGCGACATCGTCGACCCGGGCGTCGAGCGCGTCGGCGTGCCGGTCACCTGGGCGGCGCTGGACTGCGTCGGCGGCTGGGCCGAGGCGCTCGAGGGCCGGCCGATGGTGCTCGGCCGGATCACCGCGCGCGTGGACGCCCTCCCGGTCGTCGGCGAGCCGCACGTCGCCGTGGGCAACCTGCGCGGCGTCGAGGGTCGCAAGTCGTTCACCGCCAGCACGCTCTACGACGCCGACGGCCGCGTCGTCGCCACCGCAGAACACACCTGGATCGCGGTCGACCCGAGCATCTTCAACTGACTGCACCCCGCCGAGTCGGCGCGTCTTGCCCTCACCACCCCGCGAGTCGGCGCGTCTTGCCCTCCGGCTGCGTCGCACAGGGGCAAGTTGCGCCGACTCGGCGTGCGGGAGAGGGCAAGTTGCGCCGACTCGCGGGTCCTGGGGCCGCTAGCGTTGGCGGCGTGAGCGACAAGCTGCGTGTCTTCCTGCTCGACGACCACGAGGTGGTACGGCGGGGTCTGCGTGACCTGCTCGAGGCGGAGGGCGACATCGAGATCGTGGGCGAGTCCGGCCTGGCGCAGGAGGCCGCCGCCCGCATCCCCGCGCTGCGCCCCCACGTCGCGGTCCTGGACGCGCGGCTCCCCGATGGCAGCGGCATCGACGTGTGCCGCGACGTGCGCTCGGTCGACCCGTCGATCAAGGCGCTGATCCTCACCAGCTACGACGACGACGAGGCGCTGTTCGCGGCGATCCTCGCGGGCGCGTCCGGCTACGTGCTCAAGCAGATCGGCAGCACCGACCTCGTCGACACGATCCGCCGCGTCGCCGCCGGCCAGTCGCTGATCGACCCGGCGCTGACCGCGCGCGTGCTCGACCGGGTGCGCCACGGCCCGGAGCAGCACGAGGAGCTCGCGTCGCTCACCGAGCAGGAGCGCAAGATCCTCGCGCTCATCGCCGAGGGGCTCACCAACCGGCAGATCGCCGAGCGGATGTTCCTGGCGGAGAAGACCGTCAAGAACTACGTGTCGAGCATCCTGGCCAAGCTCGGTCTCGAGCGCCGCACCCAGGCCGCAGTGCTCGCGTCCAAGCTTCTCGGGACCTAGGTCCCGGCCCGTTCGAGCCCCACGGCCCTGACCCGGACGGGCCGTTCCCGGCGACCCTGGACTCGTCAGAAAGTCAGTCCAGGAGGCGAAAACGCCATGACAACCATCAACCGCACTGTCGCCGATGACGTCCTGGTCGAACGGGACATCGTCACCCACAGCGCCGCACGGAAGGGCCTCGCGGTGCTCCGCATCGCCTACGGCTTCACCTTCCTGTGGGCGTTCTTCGACAAGCTGCTCGCGCTGGGCTTCCACACCGGTTACGACCAGGACGGCAACCTCGACCGCTTCGGTCCCGCCGCCTGGGTGAACGGCGGCAGCCCGACCGAGGGCTTCCTCTCCTTCGGCGTTCCCGAGGACAACCCGTTCAAGTCGGTGTTCACCGCGATGGCCGGCGACACCTGGGTCGACTGGTTGTTCATGATCGGCCTGCTGGGCATCGGGTTCGCCCTCTTCACCGGCATCGGGATGCGCATCGCCGCCGCCACCGGCGCGCTGCTCTACATGCTGATGTACGCCGCCAGCCTTCCGCTCGAGAACAACCCGGTCGTCGACGACCACCTCATCGGTGCCATCGCGCTCGTGGTGCTCGCGCTGACGCTGGCGGGTGACACCTGGGGTGCTGGACGGGCATGGGCCAAGACCCGCCTGGTACGCCGGTACCCGGTCCTCCGGTGACCGCCTCCCAGGTGGCCGCGACCACCGACCCATGGGCCTCCGCCCACCGGTCGGTGGTCGTCGGCGTGGACGGCTCGGCCGGCAGCGACTCCGCCCGGCGCTGGGCGGACACCGAGGCGCAGGCCGTCGGTTCCCAGCTCGAACCGGTCACCGTCCACCACCGGCACCCCGAGAACGAGCTGCTCCGGCACGCCGAGCAGGCGCGCCTCCTGGTCGTCGGCAAGCGCGGCAGGGGCGTGATCCCTCGGCTGCTCGTCGGCTCGACCGCGGTCGCGGTGGCCGGCCGGTCGCCGGTCCCGGTGGTCGTCGTACCCACGGACTGGCGGCAGGAGGACCACGCCACCGAGCCGATCGTGGTCGGCCTCGACCCCGACCCCGCGCACCACCGCCTCCTGCACCTGGCCTTCCGGCGCGCCGAGCGGCTCGGCGTACCCCTCGTGATCGTGCACGGGAAGGAGGAGCACGACGACGCCCCCGACGTGTCCGACCGGTTCGCGGAGGAGGTACGGCGTTGGCAGGAGCGCTTCCCGAAGGTCGAGCTGCGCTCCTACGTCACCGAGAAGCACCCGGCGATGGCGCTGCTGGCCGAGGCGGAGAGCGGCGCGCAGCTGCTCGTGCTCGGGCGGCGCGAGGCGCACCGGTTCGACGGCTTCGGCTTCGGCTCGGTGACGCGCGCGGTGCTCCACTACGCCGAGATCCCGGTGCTGGTGGTCCCGGTCGACGGCGACCTGTAGCCGCTCAGCCCAGCGGGACGACCCACTCCAGTCGCGTGCCGTGCGGCTCCTCCGGAAGGAGCCGCACGGTGCCGTTGTGCTCCAGGGCCCGGCGGCGGACGTTGCGGAGCCCGCTCTCGTCCCGGGCCTTGGGCAACCCGGTGCCGTTGTCGGTCACGGCCAGCATCAGCTTGTCCGGGCCGACCTCGACCTCGACGACCGCGGCGTCGGCGCGGGCGTGACGGGCCACGTTGGACAGCGCCTCGCGGAGCACCGCGAGCACCTGCTCGGCGATCTCGCGGGGCACCGCCGTGTCGAGCGGCCCCGTCGTGCGCACCAGCGGGGTGAAGCCGAGCGTGGGGACGTACTCCTTCACCACGCCGCGCACGTCCGCGCGCAGCGACCCGCTGTGCGCGTGCTGGAGCTCGAAGATCGTCGAGCGGATGTCGCGGATCGTCACGTCGAGGTCGTCGACGGCGCTGGCCAGCCGCTCCTTCACCTCCTCGCCCGCGATCCGCGCCGCGCCCTGGAGCTGGAGACCGGTCGCGAACAGCCGCTGGATCACCAGGTCGTGCAGGTCGCGCGCGATCCGGTCGCGGTCGGCGACAAGCAGCAGCTCCTCGCGGTCGGCGACCGCCTGTGCCCGGTCGAGCGCGAGCGACGCCTGGTCGGCGAACGACGTGAGCAGCTCGATCTCGTCGGCCTCCAGCGGGCCGCGTCCGGCCGGGAGCAGGACCAGAAGCACACCCGCGGTGGCGAGGTGGGAGCGCAGCGGGACGAGCACGACGCCGCCCGTGTCGTCCCTGGCGGGTACGACGACGCGCTCCTCCTCCGCCTCACAGCGGGCGAGGGGTTCGTCGAGGTCGACCAGCACGGAGGCGACACGATCGGCGGCCGGGCCCTCCACGGCGGTCACGCTGCGGTTCCCGTCGCCGGTCTGCACGACCGCG
>NZ_CAMPGZ010000064.1 GCF_946885725.1 uncultured Nocardioides sp. | reverse complement strand
GTCAACGACTGGGTCACCCGCGGCGAGGTGGTGCTGTCGACCGACTGCGGCCACCCGGTCGGCGAGGTGATCGAGGCCGGCGTCGTGATCGACATCGAGCCGCGCAGCCTCATCGTCGTCCGCGGCGGCTGACCCGCCCTCCCGTGAACGAGAACGAGCCGGGCCCGTCGGTGACGGACCCGGCTCGTGCGTTCTCGGTTGATCAGATGGATCAGGCCGGCGGGTAGGTGACCTTGCCCAGCTCGGCCGGCGAGGCGAGGTGCGGGTTCTTCGGCAGCACCCGGACGGTGTAGCCGAACGGCCCGGTCGCCGAAAGCCGCACGCTGCCCTCGAAGCGGTGCCGGCCGCCCTCGTAGGTCTCGGCGTGCGCCAGCGACTCGATGTGGGTGTCGACGAGGTTGTCGTCGTTGCCGATGCGGCCGTGCACGACCTGCACGTCGACGTCGTCGGGCGTCAGCTCGCCGAGCGACACGAACGCGCGCACCTCGAGCGTCTCGTTGAGCGCCGGCGTGTCCGCGACGCCGCTGGACTCGACGTGGTCGATGGCCACGCCGTCCCACGCCTCGCGCACGCGCTTCTTCCACGCCGCCAGCTCCACCGCACCGGCGTAGTCGCCGTTGAGCGTGCGCGAGCTGGTCGCCGCGGGCGTGTAGAGCTTGGTGACGTAGTCGCGCACCATCCGGTCGGCGAGCACCTTGGGGCCGAGCGACTTGAGGGTGTGGCGGACCATCTCGATCCAGCGGTAGGGCACGCCCTCGTCGTCGTTGTCGTAGAAGCGCGGCGCGACCTCCTTCTCGATCAGGTCGTAGAGCGCGTGCGCCTCGATGTCGTCACGACGGTCGGGGTCGTCGATGCCGTCGGCCGACGGGATCGCCCAGCCGTTGTTGCCGTCGTACCACTCGTCCCACCACCCGTCGAGGATCGACAGGTTGAGACCGCCGTTGAGCGCGGCCTTCATGCCGGACGTGCCGCAGGCCTCGTAGGGACGCAGCGGGTTGTTCAGCCAGACGTCGCAGCCGGGGTAGAGCGGCTGCGCCATCGCGATGTCGTAGTTGGGCAGGAAGACGATGCGGTGCCGGACCTCGGGGTCGTCGGAGAACCGGACGATCTCCTGGATCAGCTTCTTGCCACCCTCGTCGGCCGGGTGCGCCTTGCCGGCGATGACCAGCTGCACCGGGCGCTCCGGGTGGAGCAGCAGGCTCTTCAGCCGCTCGGGGTCGCGCAGCATCAACGTCAGCCGCTTGTACGACGGGACGCGGCGCGCGAAGCCGATCGTCAGCACGTCGGGGTCGAGCGCGGAGTCGATCCAGGTCAGCTCGGCAGGCGCCGCGCCGCGCTGCTCCCACGACTTGCGGAGGCGACGGCGGGCGTCGAGGACGAGCTTCTCGCGCAGCGCGCGCTTCGTCCGCCAGATGTCCGCGCCGGAGATCTTGTCGGCGAGCTCGAACACCTGCGACGGGTGGTCGGCGTCGGGGTCCGGGCCGGGCCGGCCGCCGTACGCCCGGACGAGCTCGAAGATCTCGCGGGCGACCCACGTCGGGGCGTGGACGCCGTTGGTGATCGAGGTGATCGGTCGCTCGGACGGGTCGAAGTCGGGCCACAGGCCGCCGAACATGTCGCGGCTGACGTGGCCGTGCAGCTGGGAGACGCCGTTGGCGCGCTGGCCGAGGCGGAAGCCCATCACGGCCATGTTGAACACCGACGGATCGCCGCCCGGGTAGTCCTCCGCGCCGAGCGCGAGGATCCGGTCGACCGGGACGCCCGGGCAGGCGTTGTCGCCGCCGAAGTACTGCGCGACGAGGTCGAGCGGGAACCGGTCGATGCCGGCGGGCACCGGGGTGTGCGTGGTGAACACCGTGCCGGCGCGGGAAACCTCGAGCGCGGCGTCGAACGAGAGCCGGGGGCCCTGCTCGGTGAGCTCGCGGATCCGCTCGAGGCCGAGGAAGCCGGCGTGGCCCTCGTTGGTGTGGAACACCTCGGGCGCCGGGGCGCCGGTGATCTGGCTGTGGGCGCGGATCGCCCGGACGCCGCCGATGCCGAGCAGCATCTCCTGGCGCAGCCGGTGCTCGCTGTTGCCGCCGTACAGGCGGTCGGTGACGCCACGGATCTCGGGGCTGTTCTCCTCCGTGTCGGAGTCGAGCAGCAGCAGGGGCACGCGGCCGACCTGCGCGACCCAGATGCGCGCGGTGAGGGTGCCGTGGTCGGGCAGCCCGATGGTGACCTTGGCGACGTTGCCGTCGGCGTCGCGCAGCAGCGAGATCGGCAGGCCGTCGGGGTCGAGGACCGGGTAGGTCTCCTGCTGCCAGCCGTCGCGGGAGAGGAACTGGCGGAAGTAGCCGTGGCGGTAGAGCAGTCCGACGCCGGTGATCGGCACGCCCAGGTCGCTGGCGGTCTTGAGGTGGTCGCCGGCGAGGATGCCGAGGCCGCCGGAGTACTGCGGCAGCACCGCGGTGATGCCGAACTCCGGGGAGAAGTAGGCGATCGAGCGCGGCGCCTCGGCCACGCCGGAGCGCTGGTACCAGCGGTCGCTCGTCATGTAGGTGCGCAGGTCCTCGGCGGCCGCGCCCAGCCGGCCGAGGAAGTCCTCGTCGGCGGCGAGCTGCTCGAGCCGCGCCTGGCTCACCTGGCCCAGCAGGCGCACGGGGTCGTGACCCACCGCGTCCCAGGCCTCGGGGTCGACGGCGGCGAACACGTCCTGGGTGCCGGGGTGCCAGGACCAGCGCAGGTTGCCGGCCAGCTCACCCAGAGCCGCCAGCGGCTCGGGGAGGACGGGCTGAACGGTGAATCGACGGATTGCTCTCACGGGCAGCACGCTAGCCCAGATCGACTTGATCGATCCAATGTCCGGTCCATCCCGTCTAGCGACGTGGGCCACACCCGGAAGCCCTCAGCCGGAACCCGTCAGTCCTAATACCTACCGACACGTAACCACGGCCGCCGTACGGCGTTGGAGGAGTCGAGCGCCCGCACCCTCATGGGCGCCCCGTCCTGAACTCGGAGGCTGCCATGCCCGACCGTTCCCCGACCCGGACCTGGCGGCGTGCCGTCGGTGCCGGGGCCGCCACCCTCCTCGTCGTCGGCCTGGCCGCGCTGCCGGCCACCAGCGCCGGTGCGCCCGCGCCCGCGCCGGCCGACGAGATCGTCACCTGGGGCGACACCCCACCCGGTCTCTCGGACCTCGACGAGCGCGGCACCGCGGTGCCCACCGCCGCCCAGAAGACAGCGGCGTCGTTGCTGCGAGGCCGTGACGTGACGGTCCGCTGGAACGACTTCGGCACCCCGGCCTCGGTCTTCTCCCCCACCGGCGACCTCGGTCCCGCGGTGGGCGATGCACCCGCGGCGGCCCGGGCCTGGCTCGCCGCGCACACCGACCTGCTCGGCGTCAGTGCGGCACAGGTCGCGGGCCTGGATCTGGTCGGGAGCCACAAGCTCGCCGACTCCGACGCCCGGGCCGTGGTCTTCCGCCAGCGCTTCGGCGGCATGACGCCCGCGCTCGGCAGCATGGTCACCGTCGGGGTCGCCGACGGCCGCATCGTCTACGTCTCCTCGTCGCTGACCCGGACGACGGCCACCCCCGACAACCCCGCCCTGACTCCGACCCAGGCATGGCTGAAGGCGGCGCAGAACGTCGGCCGCGACGTCGCCCTCGGCGACGTCCTCGACGCGGTGGTCCGCACCGGCTGGACCCGGCTCCAGGTCGCCGGCTTCGCCCAGGAGCAGGTCGCCCGGATCCGGGCGCTCGCGCTCGCCGACGGCTCCGTCCGCCCCGTCTTCGAGACCAACGTCGTCGATGTCAAGGGCGGCAGCGCCTTCGCCTACACGCTGATGGTCGACGCGGTCACCGGTCGGGTCCTGCACCGCGAGAACCAGGTCGAGCAGTCCTCCGACGCCGTGCCGTTCAACGGCGAGATCACCGCGACCGAGTGCGGTCCGATGCACGCGTTCGAGCTCACCGACGACGCCACGCGGCGGATCGACGTGGTCGCGAGCGCCGCCAACCCGCTCAACGACATCGTCGTGAAGATCGTCAGCCCGGACGGTGAGGTGCTCACCTCCGGCGACCTGCTGACCAGCCCCGAGAGCGTCACCTACGCGCCCGGCGGCACGCTGCCGGCCGGCATCTACCACGTGCAGATCTGCCCCTTCGACGACCCGACCGTGCCGTTCGTCGGCCCCGGCGCGTACGCCGGCGTGGTCGGCACGTCCGACCAGGGCGGCGCCGGCGTGGGCATCCCGTCACCGCGCTGGGAGTACTTCCTCGCCAACCCGGAGCTGAACGAGGACACCACGCACGTCCCGACCAACCGGGTCACCGGCTGCTGGCGCGCCACCGGCCCCGAGGCGGAGGGTTGCGACACCCCGCCCGGCTCGCTGGAGAACCTCGCGGCGCGATCCCCGTGGGACCACGACTTCACCACCAACCTGCCGACGTTCACGACCGTGGGCAACGCGGCCAGCACCCACGAGGCCTGGCTGAGCCCGCTCACCCCGGGCGGGCTGTTCCAGGCGCCGGTCTCGCCGACGCGTGAGTACACGCCGGAGTTCACCGACGCCTGGCAGAACAGCAAGTGCGACCCGGCGCAGCTGGTGCCGGGCGGCAACGACATCGAGGCGTCGGTGGCGAACCTGTTCGTCGCGCACAACCGGATGCACGACTACTCGTACTTCCTGGGCTTCACCGAGGCGAACCACAACATGCAGCAGAAGAACCTCGGCGGCAACCCGGACCCGACCCGCGAGAACGACCCCGAGATCGGCAACGCCCAGGCCGGTGCGATCACCGGCGGCAACCCGTCGTACCTCGGCCGCGACAACGCCAACCAGATCACGCTGCAGGACGGGATCCCCGGGATCACCAACCAGTACCTCTTCCAGCCGATCGCCGGCGCGTTCTACGCACCCTGCACCGACGGCGGCCTCGACATGAGCATCGTCGGCCACGAGTACACCCATGCGATCAGCAACCGCATGATCGGCGGCCCGGACGAGGGCATCACCTCCGAGCAGGGTGGCGCGATGGGCGAGTCCTGGGGCGACCTGGTCGCCGGCGAGTACCTCTTCAGCCACGGCTACTCCAACGGCGCCAACCCGTGGGCCGTGGGGCCGTACGCCACCGGCAACAAGCACGAGGGCATCCGTGACTACGCCATCAACGACAACCCGCTGACCTACGCCGACTACGGCTTCGACAGCACCGGTCCCGAGGTCCACGCCGACGGCGAGATCTGGAACGGCACGATGTGGGACGTCCGGCAGGCGCTGGTCGACAAGTGGAACGCCTCGTTCCCGTACGACGACAAGGCCCTCCAGCAGCGTTGCGCGAGTGGCACCGCCACGAGCTCGCCGCTGCCGGCCGACCAGTGCCCGGGCAACCGGCGCTGGGTGCAGCTGATGTTCGACGCCTTCCTGCTCCAGCAGGGCGCGACGAGCATGCTCGACGCCCGCGACGCGATGCTGGCCGCCGACCAGATGCGCTTCGGCGGCGCGAACCAGAAGGTGCTGTGGCAGGCGTTCGCCCGCAACGGCATGGGCGTCGACGCGAGCACCCCGACCGCCGACGACCACGAGCCCACCCCCGGCTGGCAGGCGCCGGGCACGCCGTCCGCGACGGTCACGTTCGCGCCGAATCAGGGCACGGCCACCGTTCCGGGCAAGGTCTACCTCGGCCGGTGGGAGGCCCGCGCCACCCCGAGCGCCGACACCCTGCCGGACACCCCGCTCGGCAGCACCGTCAAGGTCGCGCCCGGCACCTACGACGTGTTGTTCGTCGGCGCCGGCAGCGGCCACACCCGGAGCAAGCTGACCGTGTCCGCGGGCCAGACGGTCACCAAGAAGCTCACAGTCAAGAAGAACGTCGCCTCGTCGTCGTCCGGCGCCAAGGTCGTCACCGCCAGCCCCGGCAGCCTCAACGCCGCGTCGCTGATCGACGACACCGAGGCCAGCAACTGGGCCGGCGTCAACGAGACCGACGGCGTCGACGTCACCAACCCGTACGTCGTCGTCGACCTCGCCGGCGGCGCGCACACCATCCGCACCGCCCGGGTGAGCGGCATGCTCCGGCCGGCCGAGGCGTCGGGCGACGAGCTGCCGGTCGCCGCCGCGGACGACGACCCGGACTCCGGCGCGCGGTTCACCGCGCTGCGGAAGTTCGCGATCGAGGTCTGCCTGCAGTCGGCCGAGGTGAGCTGCGTCGGCGACGACGTCGAGTGGACGCGGATCTGGACCAGTCCGGACGACGCGTTCCCGGCCGTGCGACCGCGGCCGGTGGCGCCGAACCTCGCGCTCCGCGAGTTCGACGTACCCGACACGAGGGCCACGCACGTGCGGTTCGTCGCGCTGGAGAACCAGTGCACGGGCTTCGCCGGGTACGCCGGCGAGCTCGACAACGACCCGCTCAACGAGACCGACTGCGCGGCAGCGTCCGACGCCGACCTGTCCGTGCGCGCGGCCGAGCTGCAGCTCTTCGAGTAGCCGTCACAACCCCTTCGAACCCCTGGTAAAGGGTCCGTGGAGGAGCCCCCCGTGCCTGCCGGCGGGGGTCCTCCACCGGCCCGCCGGCAAGGTCCGGACGGGGACCGGACGAACGTCCGGACCAGCCTCCGGACCAGCGAATTCGCCACGTTTCCGCCGGAGCCGATTGCGGTACGTTCGCCCCATGGTCGGACGCATCCCCGTCATGGACGTCACACCGGTCGTCGAGGGAGGTCGCTACCCCGCCAAGGGCACCGTCGGAGAACCGTTCCCGGTGACCGCCCTTGTCTTCCGCGAGGGCCACGACGCCCTCAGCGCCGACGTCGTACTCATCGACCCCAAGGGCAAGCGCAGGCCGCCGGTGCGCATGCACCGGGTCCCCGACGAGGTCGACCGGTGGCGCGCCGACGTCACACCCGACTCGATGGGCCTGTGGTCGTTCGAGATCGAGTCGTGGGGCGACCCGATCGCCACCTGGCGGCACAACGCGGAGATCAAGATCCCCGCCGGCATCGACGTCGAGCTGATGTTCACCGAGGGCGCCCTGCTGCTCGAGCGCGCCGCCGCAGGGCTGCCGAAGCGCGGCGCCGCCGCCCAGCGCAAGGTCCTGCTGGACGCGGTCAAGGCCGTCCGCGACACCAAGCGCCCGGAGCCGGTGCGCTACGCGGCCGCGACGAGCGCGCAGGTCGACGAGGTGCTGACGGCGTACCCGCTGCGCGACCTGCTCACCCCCAACGGCCCCTTTCCGGTGTACGTCGACCGCGAGCGCGCGCTGTACGGGTCCTGGTACGAGTTCTTCCCGCGCAGCGAGGGCGCCTACGTCGACGAGCACACCGGCAAGGTCGTCTCGGGCAACTTCCAGACCGCGGCCAAGCGGCTCGACGCGGTCGCCGGAATGGGTTTCGACGTGCTCTACCTGCCGCCGATCCACCCCATCGGCGAGGTCAACCGCAAGGGCCCCAACAACACGCTGACCCCGGGCCCGGACGACGTCGGCTCGCCGTGGGCCATCGGGTCGAAGGACGGCGGACACGACGCCATCCACCCCGACCTCGGCACGTTCGCGGACTTCGACGCGTTCGTGCAGCGCGCCAACGACCTCGGCATCGAGGTCGCGCTGGACCTCGCGCTGCAGGCCGCGCCCGACCACCCTTGGGTGACCTCCCACCCGGAGTGGTTCACGACCCGCGCCGACGGCACGATCGCCTACGCGGAGAACCCGCCGAAGAAGTACCAGGACATCTACCCGATCAACTTCGACAACGACCGCGACGGCATCTACCACGAGGTGTTGCGCATCGTCCGGCTCTGGATGAGCCACGGTGTGCGGATCTTCCGTGTCGACAACCCGCACACCAAGCCGGTGCAGTTCTGGGAGTGGCTGATCGCGGAGGTGCGCAAGACCGACCCGGACGTGATCTTCCTGTCCGAGGCGTTCACCAAGCCGCCGATGATGCGCGCGCTGGGCACCATCGGTTTCCACCAGAGCTACACCTACTTCACCTGGCGCACCGCGAAGTGGGAGCTCGAGCAGTACCTCATCGAGCTCGCCTACGAGACCAGCACGGTGATGCGCCCGAACTTCTTCGTGAACACCCCCGACATCCTGCACGCCTACCTGCAGTACGGCGGTCCCGCGGCGTTCAAGATCCGGGCCACCCTGGCCGCGACCGGGTCGCCGTCGTGGGGCGTCTACGCCGGGTTCGAGCTCTTCGAGCACGTCGCGGTCAAGCCGGGCAGCGAGGAGTACCTCGACTCGGAGAAGTACCAGATCCGGATCCGCGACTGGGACGCCGCCGAGGCATCGGGCCGCACCCTGTCGCCGTACATCACGCGGCTCAACGAGATCCGCCGGCAGCACCGGCCGTTCCAGCTGCTGCGCAACGTGACCATCCACTCCAGCGACGACGACGCGATCCTGGTGTTCAGCAAGTCGGCGCCGGCCGCCGACGGCGGCCCGGACGAGCACGTCATCGTCGTCGTCAACGTCGACCCGCACAGCACGCGGGAGACGATGGTCCACCTGAACATGCCCGCCCTCGGACTGGACTGGCACGACAGCTTCCAGGTGCACGACGAGATCAGCGGCGAGACGTGGACGTGGTGGGAGCGCAACTACGTCCGGCTCGACCCGCACCACGAGCCCGCCCACATCCTCTCCGTCCGGAGGTCCCCGGCCTGATGACCACCCAGCACGAGACCCCCGTGGCGTCGGACCGTCCCGCCGTGGACCAGGCCAACCAGCCCGAGTGGTACAAGACCGCGGTCTTCTACGAGGTGCTGGTCCGGTCGTTCAAGGACAGCAACGGCGACGGCGTCGGCGACTTCAACGGGCTGACCGAGAAGCTCGACTACCTGGCCTGGCTGGGCGTCGACTGCCTATGGGTGCCGCCGTTCTTCACCTCGCCGCTGCGCGACGGCGGCTACGACGTGGCTGACTACACCAACATCCTCCCCGAGTGCGGGACCATCGACGACTTCCACAACTTCCTGGACTCGGCTCACGAGCGCGGCATCCGCGTGATCATCGACTTCGTCATGAACCACACCTCGGACCAGCACCCTTGGTTCCAGGCCAGCCGCACCGACCCCGACGGGCCCTACGGCGACTTCTACGTGTGGTCCGACACCGACGACCTCTACCAGGACGCGCGGATCATCTTCGTCGACACCGAGCCGTCCAACTGGACCTGGGACCCGGTGCGCCAGCAGTACTACTGGCACCGGTTCTTCAGCCACCAGCCGGACCTCAACTTCGACAACCCCAAGGTCCACGAGGCCATGTTCGAGGCGCTGTCGTTCTGGCTCGACATGGGCATCGACGGCTTCCGTCTCGACGCCGTGCCGTACCTCTACGAGCGGCCCGGCACCAACGGCGAGAACCTCAAGGAGACCCACGAGTTCCTCAAGGACGTCCGGAGGTTCGTCGACGAGCACTACCCCGGCCGGGTCCTGCTCTGCGAGGCGAACCAGTGGCCCGAGGACGTCGTCGAGTACTTCGGCGACTTCGAGAAGGGCGGCGACGAGTGCCACATGGCGTTCCACTTCCCAGTGATGCCGCGCATCTTCATGGGTGTGCGCCGGGAGTCCCGCTTCCCGATCTCAGAGATCATGGAGCAGACGCCGCCGATCCCGGCGAGCTGCCAGTGGGGAATCTTCCTGCGCAACCACGACGAGCTGACCCTCGAGATGGTCACCGACGAGGACCGCGACTACATGTGGGCGGAGTACGCCAAGGACCCCCGCATGAAGGCCAACATCGGCATCCGGCGCCGGCTCGCCCCGCTGCTCGACAACGACATCAACCAGATCGAGCTGTTCACCGCGCTGCTGCTGTCGCTGCCCGGCTCCCCCGTCCTCTACTACGGCGACGAGATCGGGATGGGCGACAACATCTGGCTCGGTGACCGCGACGGCGTGCGCACCCCGATGCAGTGGACCGCCGACCGCAACGCGGGGTTCTCGTCGGCCAACCCCGGCCGGCTGCACCTGCCGGTGATCCAGGATCCCGTGTTCGGCTACCAGCGGGTGAACGTCGAGGCCGAGCTCGAGAACGCCTCGTCGCTGCTGCACTGGACGCGCCGGATGATCCACGCCCGCAAGAAGCACGCCGCCTTCGGGCTCGGTGACTTCCGCGACCTCGGCGGCTCCAACCCGAGCGTGCTGTCCTACGTCCGCGAGTACACCTCGCCCGACGGCGAGGTCGACCGGGTGCTCTGCGTCAACAATCTGTCGCGCTTCCCGCAGCCGGTCGAGCTGGACCTGCGCCGCTACGAAGGCGTCGCGCCGATCGAGCTGCTCGGCGGCGTCCGGTTCCCCGAGATCGGCGAGCTGCCCTACCTGCTGACGCTCGGCGCGTACGGCTTCTACTGGTTCCGCCTGCCGCCGGCCGAGAGCGACAACAGCCTGCCGCAGCCGCCGGAGGCCACCCCGACCACGGCTCCGGAGGGGGCTCCCCTGTGAAGGAAGACCTCGAGCAGTTCATCGAGTCGGCGCGTTGGTTCGGCGGCAAGGGCCGCGACGCGACCGTCGCCGACGTACGCCGCATCGGCTCGCTCGGCTCGGCCGAGCACGACGGCACGCCGTTCGTCGGCATCGAGCTGGTGACATTGGAGTACGCCGACGGCCAGCGCGAGACCTACCAGGTGCCGATCGCCTACTACGCCGCGCCGCAGGGCCGGCTCGAGCACGCGCTGATCGGCGAGTGGGAGGACCCCGACCTCGGCCCGGTGCACGCCTACGACGCGATGCACGACCGCGACGTCACGATCCTGTGGCTGCAGGCGTTCGACAGCGGCCTGGCCCAGGACCGCCTCACGTTCCACCGGCTGCCCGGCCACGAGCTCGACATGACCACCCACTCCACGTTGTTCTCCGGCGAGCAGAGCAACTCCTCGATCGCCTTCGGCGAGGACAGCCTGATGAAGCTGTTCCGCAAGGTCACCCCGGGCCACAACCCCGACATCGAGATCCACGCCAAGCTCACCGAGGCCGGCAGCGAGCACATCGCCGCCCTCTACGGCTGGGTCGAGGGCCGCACCGACGAGGGCGCCCAGGGCGAGCCGCTGCACCTCGCGATGCTCCAGCAGTTCCTGCGCACCGCGAGTGACGGCTGGGACCTCGCGCTGGCCAGCGTGCGCGACCTGTACGCCGAGGCCGACCTGCACGCCGACGAGGTGGGCGGCGACTTCGCGGCGGAGTCCCAGCGGCTCGGCGTCGCGGTGGGTGAGGTGCACCGCGACCTCGCCCGGGTGTTCCCCACGTCCACCTGGGACGCCGACGACCGCAAACGCCTGGCCGCCGCGATGCGCGAGCGGCTCGACGCGGCGGTGCAGGTCGTCCCCGACCTCGCGCCGTACGCCGACGCCCTGCGGTCGACGTTCGACGCGGTCGAGACCGTCAGCGCCGAGCTGCCCGTGCAGCGCGTGCACGGCGACCTGCACCTCGGCCAGACGCTGCGCACGGTCAAGGGCTGGAAGATCGTGGACTTCGAGGGCGAGCCGGCCAAGCCACTGGCGGAGCGGGTGCTGCCCGACAGCCCGTGGCGCGACGTCGCCGGGATGCTGCGGTCGTTCGACTACGCCGCTCACGCCGTCGAGGCCGACGTGCAGGCCGAGCTCGACGACGGCGCCCAGATCGCCTATCGCGCGAACGAGTGGGCACAGCGCAACCAGCAGGCGTTCCTCACCGGCTACCTCTCGGCGCTTCGGCCCGACGAGGTGTCCGACGAGGAGCACCCGCCGACCCCGACCACGGAGGAGCAGACGCTGCTGACGGCGTACCAGGCGGACAAGGCCGTCTACGAGGCCGTCTACGAAGCCCGCAACCGACCGAGCTGGATCGGCATCCCGCTCGGTGCGATCGAGCGGCTGACCGCTCCGGAGGAGACATCATGAGCCAGACCGCGGTCCACCCTGTCGACGCGGCGGTCCTCGACCAGATCGTCGCCGGTGAGCACGGCAACCCGCACGACGTCCTCGGCGCGCACCCGCATGCCGGAAGCGTGACCATACGCGCGTTCCGACCGCTCGCGGAGTCGGTGGTCGTGGTGACCGCCGACGGCCGCACGCCGCTGGAGCACGAGCACAACGGCATCTGGGTCGGCGTGCTCGACACACCCGAAGTCCCGGACTACCGCCTCGAGGTCAAGTACGCCGGCGGAGAGCCGCTGACCGTCGACGACCCCTACCGCTACCTGCCGACCCTCGGCGAGATGGACCTGCACCTCATCAACGAGGGCCGCCACGAGCAGCTCTGGGACGTGCTCGGCGCCCACGTGCGCAGCTACGACTCGCCGACCGGCAAGGTCACAGGTACGTCTTTCGCGGTCTGGGCGCCCGCTGCTCGCGGCGTGCGGGTCAAGGGCGACTTCAACAACTGGGACAGCCGCGAGCACCCGATGCGCCAGATGGGCGTCTCAGGCGTCTGGGAGCTGTTCGTGCCGGACGTCGGTGCCGGTACCAAGTACAAGTACGTCGTGCTCGGCGCCGACGGCGAGTGGCGCGAGAAGGCCGACCCACTCGCCTTCCAGGCCGAGGTCGCCCCGGCCACGTCGTCGATCGTGCACGAGTCGCACCACACCTGGGGCGACGACGCGTGGATGAAGGCGCGCGCCGAGCGCACCGACCTGCACGCGCGCCCGATGTCGATCTACGAGGTGCACCTGCACTCGTGGCGCAAGCACCACGGCGGCGGCAGCTACTCCTACGACGACCTGGCCGACAGCCTCGTCGACTACGTCAAGGACATGGGCTTCACCCACGTCGAGCTGATGCCGGTCATGCAGCACCCGTTCGGCGGCTCGTGGGGCTACCACGTCACGTCGTACTTCGCCGTGGACCCGCGCATGGGCGACCCCGACGGTCTGCGCCGGCTGATCGACCGGTTCCACCAGGCCGACATCGGCGTCATCCTCGACTGGGTCCCCGGCCACTTCGCCACCGACCCGTGGGCGCTGGCGAACTTCGACGGCACCCCTCTCTACGAGGACCCCAACCCGCAGCGCGGCTGGCACAAGGAGTGGGGCTCCTACATCTTCAACTTCGGGCGCAAGGAGGTGCGCAACTTCCTGGTGGCCAACGCGCTGTTCTGGCTCGAGGAGTTCCACGCCGACGGCCTGCGCGTCGACGGCGTCGCGTCGATGCTCTACCTCGACTACAGCCGTGAGCCCGGCCAGTGGTCCCCCAACGTCTACGGCGGCCGCGAGAACCTCGAGGCGGTGGACTTCCTCCAGGAGATGAACGCCACCGTCTACAAGCGGGTGCCCGGCGCCACCACCATCGCCGAGGAGTCGACGTCCTGGCCGGGCGTCACGCGGCCGACCCATCTCGGCGGCCTCGGCTTCGGCTTCAAGTGGAACATGGGCTGGATGCACGACAGCCTCGGCTACGTCCAGAACGACCCCATCCACCGCCAGTACCACCACGGCCAGATGACGTTCTCGATGGTCTACGCCTACTCCGAGAACTACGTGCTGCCGATCAGCCACGACGAGGTCGTCCACGGCAAGGGCTCACTGCTGCGCAAGATGCCCGGCGACCGCTGGCGGCAGCTGGCCAACCTGCGCTGCTTCCTCGCCTACATGTGGGCGCACCCCGGGAAGCAGCTGTTGTTCATGGGCTCGGAGTTCGGCCAGGAGTCCGAGTGGGCCGAGAGCCGCGAGCTCGACTGGTGGCTGCTGGACAACCCCGACCACCGCGGCGTCGCCGACCTGATGCGCGACCTGAACTCGCTCTACGTCAAGAGCCCCGCGCTGTGGTCGCTGGACACCGACGGCTCCGGCTTCCAGTGGATCGACGCCAACGACTCCAGCAGCAACGTGTTCAGCTTCATCCGCAAGGGCTCCGGCGGCGAGCAGCTCGTGTGCGTCGCGAACTTCGCCGCCGTGCCGCACCACGGCTACAAGCTGGGGCTCCCCCGAGCAGGCACGTGGATCGAGGCGCTCAACACCGACGCCGACGCCTACGCCGGCTCGGGTGTCGGCAACATGGGCAAGGTCGAGGCCACCGACGAGCCCTGGCACGGCCAGCCGGCGTCCGCGACCGTCACGTTGCCGCCGCTCGGCGCCGTGTTCCTCACCCCCGGTGGCTGACCCGGCGCGCGGGGAGCAGCCGACGCTGACCGACGGCGTCGTCACCCTGCGGCCGTGGCGCGACGAGGACGTCGACGCCGCCGTCGCCGGGCACGACCAGACCATCGCGGACTGGTTCGGCCGTACCGAGGTCGCCGCCACCCGCGAGGAGTACCTCGAGGCGCTGCAGCGCTGGCGTGCCGGCTGGGAGGACGACCGGCGCACGGTCAACTTCGTGGTCGAGGCCCAGGGTCAGCTGGTCGGCAACGTCGAGGTCCGCGTGAAGGACGACCGGATCGGCGAGCTCTCGTGGGTCCTGTACGCCGGCCACCGGGGCCGCGGCTACGCCGTGCGCGCCGTGCGCGTGCTCATCGACTGGGCGTTCGAGGAGCTCGACCTGGTGCGGATCGAGGCCTACGTCAACAACGCCAACGAGGCCTCCAAGCGCGTCGCCACCCGCAGCGGCCTGCACCGCGAGGGCATCATGCGCGGCCGGGAGGTGCTGCGCGGCGAGCGGCACGACACCGTGCTCTACGCCCGGCTGCGCCAGGACCCGCCGGTCACCGCGCCCGACGGCTTCCGCTCGCTGCTCAACTCGTTCCTGCCGCGCAAGCGCGCTATCGCCCAGCTGCTCGTGCGCGACCCCGACGAGCGGGTGCTGCTGTGCCGGCTGACCTACAAGCAGGACTGGGACCTCCCCGGCGGCGTCGTCGAGGTCGGTGAGTCGCCGCGCCTGGCGGTGTCGCGTGAGGTCGACGAGGAGCTCGCGCTGTCCATCCAGGCCGGTGGCCTGCTCCTCACCGACTGGCTCCCGCCCTGGGGCGGCTGGGACGACGCCGTCTGCCTCGTCTTCGACGGCGGCGTGCACCACCCCTCCCTGCTCGACGGCGTCGTCAAGGAGGCCCGCGAGATCCGTGACGTCGCGTTCTGCACGATCGACCAGGTCCGCGAGCGCGCCGCCGACTTCACCGCCCGCCGGATCGAGGCCGCCCTCGCGTCGCTGCGTGGGGACGGCCCGCCGTACACGGAGAGCGGGCGGTGACAACGATTCGTCTGCGATCTACGGGGTGAATCACACGGGCGAGTCGCAGACGAATCGGGGTTGGCGTCAGAACAGCGCGGAGGCGAGCGCCTGGCGGCCCTTGAGCACGCGCGGGTCCTCGTTGCCGACGGCGGCGAACAGGCCGAGCAGGTGCTGGCGGGCCTTGTCGCGGTCGTCCCCGGAGGTACGGCGTACCAGGTCCACGAGCCGGGAGAACGCGTCCTCGACATGGCCGCCGGCGAGGTCGAGGTCGGCCACGAGCGTCTGCGCGTCGACGTCGTCGGGCCGTTCGGCCGCGGCCTGCCGGGCCTGCTGCACGTCGACGTTCATGGTGCGCTGGAGCACCTTGGCCATCGCGAGCCCGCCCGCGGCCTCGGCGTCGGCGGGGTTGGCGTCGACGAGCTTCTGGTACTCCGCGACGGCCCGGTCGATGTCACCGGCGGCCAGCGCCTCCTGGGCCGGGGCGTAGCGCGGGTCGAGGGTCTCCTCCTCGTCGGCGGCGCCGGCCTGGTTGAGCGGCTGGTGCCGGCCGGTCACGCCCTGGGTGGCGAGCTGCTGCATCACCTGGGTGAGCGCGGCGCGCAGCTCCTCGATCGGGGCGGCGTCCTGCAGCAGCGGCATCGGCCGGCCCTGGACGACCGCGACGACGAACGGCACGGACGGGATCTGCACGGCCTGCGCGATCTGCGGCGCCGCGTCGACGTCGACCCGGCCGAGCAGGAACTTGCCCTCGAACTCGTCGGCCAGCGCGGTCAGGTCGTCGGCCAGCTGCTTGCTCGCCGGCATCCGGCTCGGGGAGTAGAACGCCAGCAGCACAAGGGCGTTCATCGACGCCTCGAGCACGGACTGGAACGACGACTCGTCGACCTCCAGCGAGTACGACCCGGTCGCCGTGCCAGCCCCGCCGCCACCGCCGGGAGCACCGCCGCCTGGACCGGCCGGACCACCGGGTCCACCGGCCTGCGCGGCCGTGCGCTGCTTCAGGGCTGAGAGGTCGACGGCACCGGGGCGCGAGAAGGGCTGCTGCGTCATGTGTCCATTGTTGCGGACAACGACTCGTCTGCGATTTACGGGGTGATCCACACGGGCGGGTCGCAGACGAATCGTTGTCAGGCGTCAGAAGCGGGCCGGCTCGCGGTACTCGCCCCACTCCGCGCGCAGCGCGTTGCAGATCTCACCCAGCGTCGCCTCGGCCCGGCAGGCGTCCAGCATTGCGGGGATCATGTTCTCGTCGCTGCGGGCCGCGTCGAGCACCCGCGCGATCGCGGCATCGACGGCCGCCTGGTCGCGCGCGGCGCGGCGGGCGGCGAGCTCGCGTACCTGCTCGACCTCGACTTCGTGGGAGACCCGCAGGATCTCGAGCTCGTGGGTGACCGACTCCTCGTGGCAGTTGACGCCGACGATCTTCTTGTCGCCCTTCTCGAGCGCGACCTGGTACTGGAACGCCGCCTCGGCGATCTCCGACATGAACCAGCCCTCCTCGATGCCGCGCAGGATGCCGCGCGTCATCGGCCACACCGCGCCGTGCGAGTCGCCGGTGCTGGTCTTGACCTCCTCGGCGAGCGCGCGCCGGCCCTCGGGCGTCGCGGAGCTGGTGGTCCAGCCACCCTGCGCGAGGATCTGGTCGAAGATCTTGTAGGCCTCGGCCTCGAGCCGGTCGGTGAGCGCCTCGACGTACCACGAACCGCCGAGCGGGTCGGCGACGTTGACGACGCCGGTCTCCTCCATGATCACCTGCTGCGTGCGCAGCGCGATCTCGGCGGCCTGCTCGCTCGGCAGCGCCAGGGTCTCGTCGAGCGCGTTGGTGTGCAGCGAGTTGGTGCCGCCGAGCACGGCCGCGAGCGCCTCGATGCCGGTGCGGACGACGTTGTTGTACGGCTGCTGCGCCGTCAACGAGACGCCGGCCGTCTGGGTGTGGAACCGCATCCACTGCGCCTTCTCGGACTTGGCGCCGTAGACGTCGCGCAGCCAGGTCGCCCAGATGCGGCGGGCGGCGCGGAACTTCGCGATCTCCTCGAAGAAGTCGACGTGGCTGTCGAAGAAGAACGACAGGCCCGGCGCGAACACGTCGACGTCGAGCCCGCGCGACAGGCCGAGCTCGACGTACCCGAAGCCGTCGGCCAGCGTGAACGCGAGCTCCTGCGCGGCGGTCGAGCCGGCCTCGCGGATGTGGTAGCCGGAGACCGAGAGGGGCTTGTACGCCGGGATGTTGGCGGCGCAGTACTCCATCAGGTCGCCGATCAGGCGCAGGTGCGGCTCGGGGCCGAAGAGCCACTCCTTCTGCGCGATGTACTCCTTGAAGATGTCCGTCTGCAGCGTGCCGTTGAGCACGGACTGGTCGACGCCCTGGCGCTCGGCGGCGACGAGGTACATGCAGAACACGGGTACGGCGGGGCCGCTGATCGTCATGGACGTCGTCACGTCGCCGAGCGGGATGTCCTTGAACAGCACGTCCATGTCGGTGGTGGAGTCGACCGCGACGCCGCAGTGGCCGACCTCGCCGAGGCTGCGCGGGTCGTCGCTGTCGCGGCCCATCAGCGTCGGCATGTCGAACGCCACGCTGAGCCCGCCGCCACCGCGGCCGAGGATCATCTTGTAGCGCTCGTTGGTCTGCTGGGCGTTGCCGAAGCCGGCGAACTGACGGATCGTCCACGCCCGGCCGCGGTAGCCGGTCGGGTAGAGGCCGCGGGTGAACGGGAACTCGCCGGGCCACTCGGAGTCGTCGGTGCCGTAGGCCGGCTCGACCTCGAGGCCGGACAGCGTGGTGAAGTCCGCGTCGCGGACCTGGCCGCGGGCGAGCGACTGCTCGTAGCGGGCCTGCCAGCGGGCGCGGGCGGTCTCGGCAGCGGTGGCGTCCTCAGGGGTCATGAGGAAATACTAGGACGTCCAACTAATTGGTGCCAGGCGAGGGCGGACCCAGCCAGACCAGGGGTCAGAAGTCCCCGGCGTCGCGGCGCACCGGGCGCAGGAGGTCGGACAGCTGCGCCAACTGGTCCTCGTCGAGCGCGGTCAGGGCGAACCGCGCCTCGACCAGGTCGGCCGTCGCCTTCTCGACGAGCGCGCGGCCCTCGTCGGTGATCTCGGCGAGCACCGCTCGGCCGTCGTCGGGGTGCCGCCGCCGTACGACGAGACCGGCCGTCTCCAGCCGGTCGACCAGGGAGGTCACCGAGGTGGCGTGCACCTGGAGCCGCTCCCCCATCTTGCCCAGCGGCAGCGCGCCCTCGCGCGAGAAGACCAGCAGCACCAGCGCCTCGTAGCGCGCGAAGGTCAGCCCGTGCGGCTTGAGGATCTCGTCGAGCTGCGCGAGCAGGATCTGCTGGACGCGCATGAGCGACGTGACCGCGTGCATCTGCGGCACGGCCTCCCACCGACGGCCCCACTGGCGCGCGGCCTCGTCGATGGGGTCGAAGGGAAGCTTGCTGGGCATGCACGCACCCTATTTGTTCAACAGCCCCGTACGGCGAGGGGTCACTTGTGCGGCGACACGCCGCCCACGATGCTGATTTTCTGACCCCTCGCCGGTGAGGCCACGAAGTGGCTACGAGGCGGAGTTGGCGTCGGCCTTCTTGGCGGCCTTGGAGAGCAGGTCGACGTAGGCGTCGAGGCCCCAGGTCAGGGAGAGGGCGGTCGGCGGGGAGACCGAGGCGACGAGCTCCTCGCCGGTGGCCTCGGCGATCGTGCCGGCGTCGTGCTGCGGCATGGTCTTGGTCGACGCGGAGTTGAGGAACGCCTTCTGCGTCTTCGGACTGTCGGCGTAGGACAGCAGCACGTCGGACTCGAGCTTGTCGACGTTCTCGTAGGACAGCGTGTAGTAGAACGACGCCTCCTCGGTGTCGAGCTTCTCGACGCTCGGCGCGACCTCGAAGCCGAGGTCCTCGAGGAACTGCACGCGCGGGTCGGCCGAGCGGTAGACGTAGAACGAGCCGAAGTCGGCGACCGCAGCGATGGTCTTGCCCTGGAACTCCGGGTGCGCCTTCGCGGCCTCGGCGACGGCCTGGTCGATGTCGTCGAGCACCTGCTCGGCCTCGTCGGTCTTGCCGAGCGCCTCGCCCGCGGTGGTGATGACGTCGCGCCACGGGGTGGCCCACGGCTGGTCGGGGTAGGCGACGACCGGGGCGATCTTGGAGAGCTTGTCGTACTGCTGCTGGGTCAGCCCGCTGTACGTCGCGAGGATCAGGTCGGGCTTCGCCTTGATGAACTCCTCGTACGGCGGCTCCTCGGCCTCGCTGATCATCGCGGGCATCTCGGCACCGGTGGCCTCGATGGCCTCCTTGTTCCAGGGCGTCATGCCGTTCTCGTCGCCGGCGTACGCCGTGGCCTG
>NZ_CAMPGZ010000063.1 GCF_946885725.1 uncultured Nocardioides sp. | reverse complement strand
GAACGGCTCGTCGAGCAGCGCGTCGACGGCGTCCCGCGCCTCCTCGCCCGGTGCGTGGTTGCTGGTGTGCGCCTGCGTCTCGTCGTACGCCGTCACCTGGAGCCGCCGACCGGCCTTGAGGTCGACGTACCGGAGCTCGACCCGGCGCCACCGCGGCTGCTTGCCCTTCTGCCGTCCGGAGGCGACGGCGCGGACCAGCACGGTGTCGTCGAGGAGCAGCCCGCGCATCCGCGCGAGCGCCCGCAGCAGGGGCTCGGCCGGCACGGGCGTCAGCCCCGCACGAGCGCCGCAAGGGCGACGATGAGGATCAGCCCCACGAGCGCACCGGGGATCACCATGCGGCGGTAGCGGGGGTTCACACCGGCGAGTTTATCGGGGCTGTCTGGACGGGTCCGATCGCACTATGGATCGGCCGGAGAGGCGGTCCTAGCGTGCGGGGAATGGGGGCGGAGCAGCCCCCTGACCGACGTGTGCGCGCGCCGATCCGACCGGGAGGAGGGGACGTGTTCATCCAGATCATCCAGGGGAAGTGCAGCCGCCAGGAGGAGCTCCGCGCGGCGTTCGAGCGGTGGCGCCGGGACGTCGAGCCGGGGGCGATCGGCTACCTCGGCGGCACCTACGGCTTCACCGACGACGGCGAGATGGTGGCCGTCGTACGGTTCGAGTCACGTCAGGCGGCGATGGAGAACTCCGCCCGGCCCGAGCAGGGCATGTGGTGGAAGGACATCGAGCAGCTCTTCGACGGCCCGATCGAGTTCCACGACTGCGACCGCGTCGTGATGATGATGGACGGCGGGTCCGACCAGGCCGGGTTCGTGCAGGTGATCCGCGGCCGCATGGACGACCCCGACGCGCTCGAGTCCGGCATGCGCGAGATGGAGACGATGCTGCACGAGGCGCGGCCGGAGATCATCGGCGCGACGTTCGCGATCGAGCCGGACGGCACGTTCACCGAGACTGTCGCCTTCACCAACGAGGCCGCGGCCCGCGAGGGCGAGGCGAAGCCGATGCCCGTGAGCGGGCCTGAGCACGACATGATGAAGAAGTTCTGGGAGTCGGTGCACGACCTTCAGTTCAAGGACCTGCACCAGCCCTGGTTCGCCACACACGCCTGACCGGACAGGGCGCACCCGCCCCGGGGTCAGCGTGCGGGCTGCGGCTCCCGGCCGCCACGCTTGCGCAGCGTCGGCCGGTCGTTGACCTCGGGGTCGAGCATGCCCTGGGTGCGGGCGAACAGTGCCGCCGCGATCACCACGCCGATGATCGTGCCGAGGCCGCCGCCGATCAGCGTCCAGCGGGCGCCGAAGGTCTCGCCGATCCAGCCGACGATCGGCGCGCCCAGGGGCGTGCCGCCCATGAAGATCATCATGTAGAGCGCCATCACCCGCCCGCGCATCATCGCGGTCGTGCCGAGCTGCACGGTGGCGTTGGCGGCGGTGATCATCGTCAGCGCGGTGACGCCGAGCACGGGCGTCCAGAGCATGTAGACGAGGTACGACGGCGACAGCCCGGCGAGGATCTCGACGACGCCGAACGCCAGCGCGGCCAGCACCACGAGCCGGTAGCGCGGCCGGCCGCGCCGGGCCGCGAGCAGCGCGCCGGTCAGCGAGCCCACCGCCATCGTCGTACCGAGGATGCCGTAGGCCGACGCGCCCTTGCCGAACACGTCGGTGGTCATCAGCGCGGACGTCATCTGGAAGTTGAGGCCGAACGTGCCCGCGAAGAACACGATCGCGAGCACCAGCATCAGGTCCGGTCGGCTGCGGACGTAGCGCATCCCCTCGCGGATCATGCCCTTGCCGCGGGCCGCGAGCTCGGCGGGGTCGAGGTCCTCGGCGCGCATGCGCTGCAGGACGTAGATGACCGAGCCGTAGCTCAGGGCGTTGAGCATGATCACCCAACCGGTCGCCTCGGCACCGGAGCCGAGCGCCGCGATCAGCAGACCGGCGAGCGCGGGGCCGACGATGCGGGCGAGGTTGAACGACGCGCTGTTGAGGCCGACCGCGTTGGTGAGCAGGTCGGGCTCGACCATCTCGCTGACGAACGACTGCCTAGCCGGCGCGTCGAACGCCGTACCGACGCCGAACACGAACGCCAGCACGTAGACGTGCCACGGCTGCGCGACGCCCGTCACGGCGAGCAGGCCGAGCAGCAGCGCGGGGATCGCCATCATCAGCTGGGTGACCTGGAGCAGCCGCCGCTTCGGGAAGCGGTCGGCGACGAGGCCGGCGTACGGCGAGAGCAGGAGCATCGGCAGGAACTGCAGGCCGGTCGTGATGCCCAGGGCCGTGCCGTTGTTGTGCGTCAGCTGCAGCACGAGCCAGTCCTGGGCGACCCGCTGCATCCAGGTGCCGACGTTCGACACGATGCCTCCGGCCGCGTAGAGCCGGTAGTTGCGGTTCGACAGGGCCTGGAACGTGGGACTCAACTATGCGCCAACCTTTCGATGATCGGGGCCGCTGCGCGGAGCAGCTGGCGTTCTTCGGGAGTGAGCTCGCGCAGGCGCTGGGCGAGCCACGCGTCACGACGCTTCCGGTCGGCACGCAGCGTCTCCTCGCCCTTCTTCGACAGCGCGACCACCACCTGGCGGCCGTCCGTCTCGTGCGCCCGGCGCTCGACGTACCCGCCCTCGACCAGGCAGTTGACCGTCCGCGTCATCGACGGCGGCTGCACGCGCTCGATGTGCGCGAGCTGCCCGACCGTCATGGGTCCGTTGCGGAACAGCGTCCCCAGCACGGACAGCTGCCCGATCGGGAGCGGCTCGTTGTCGGGGTCGCGCTCAGACCTCAGCCGACGGTTCAGCCGCGCCACCGACACGCGCAGAAGCGAGGCCAGTCCCGTGTCAGTACGCGCGACCTGCTCGACAGTAGGAGACATATCGTTAGCATAACTCATTAGCCTCGCTAAGTATTCCGGTTCTTTCTGCCCCTTCGCGCATGGCTGGCTCTCCCCCGTGACTGGCCCCCTGCCTGGCTGCACCGCTGTGGCTGAGTCTGTGCCCGCCGCTTGTGGCGGGGTTTGCGACCGCGTGCACATTCACGTGCTGCGTTCCTCATCACAAAGGGCGGACCGAGGGGGTCAGTCCCGCACGTGCACGGCGCTGCGCGCCTCATCGCCGAGGAGTCAGTTATTCAGCCTCGTGGGCGGCGTGTCGGTGCAGAATTGACCCCTCGGTCGACATTCCACCTGCGCTACGGAGCGGATCGCAGCGAAGCGGTGGCTCCCCTGCCTGGCTGGATCTGTGGGCACGTGACCGCGACGGCCCGATCATTTGACCAGGTGACTAGCCGATGTCGCGCCTCCGGTAGCCCACTGCTCCCACCGCGATCAGTCCCAGTCCGATCAGCGTCAGCACGAGCAGAGGCGCGACAGCTACGTCCTCAACTGGCACCTGGGGCAGGTGCTGGAACGGGGACAGGCCGTCGACCCAGTCGGGCAGTCTCAGCAAGCCGCCGAGCCAGCCGATGACGACGGCGAAGCCGAGGGCGGCCCAGGCGACGGCCGAGGCGCGCTGGGCCCAGCCGAGGAGCAGGACGGCGAGGCCGACGAGCACGAGGACGGCGGGGAGCTGGACCCACGAGAGGGCGACGAGGCGCAGGAGCTGGTCGCTGCTGCCGCGCACGGCGGCGTCGGCGACGGCCACTCCGACGCCGCCGAGAGTGACCAGCAGCGCCGCGCCACCGAGGGTGACGACGAGCGGGGTGAGCAGCATCCGCCAGCGCGAGACGGCGGTGGCGAGGATCGGCTCGACGCGACCGGCGCCCTCCTCGGAGTGCAACCGCAGCGCGGACCCGACGGCGAAGCCGGCGGCGCCGAGGCCCATGAACAGCAGCGCTGTCGCGTAGAACGCGTCGGTGACGGAGCCGCCCGTCTGCGCGAAGTACTCCTGCAGGGTCGGGTTGTCGGCGACCATGTTCTCCAGCTCCTCACCGAACGACCCGAAGACCAGGCCGAGCAGGGCCAGCCCGATCCCCCACGCCACGACCGTGCCGCGCTGGAGCCGCCACGCGAGGCCGAGCGGCGAGGACAGCCCCCTCCCGGCGTACGCCGGACCGCGTCGGTCGGGCAGCACGCCGGCGCCCACGTCGCGCCGCGTGGTGAGCCAGCCGGCACCACCGAGCAGCAACAGGGCGAAGATCAGCGAGACCAGCAGCGGCCACCACCGGTCGGCCTCGAACAGCCGGACCTGCTGCGACCAGCCGATCGGCGACAGCCAGACCAGCCCGCTCTCCTGCACGTCTCCGATCGCGCGGAGCGCGAACGCGAGGCCCAGCACGGCGAGCGTGGCTCCGGTCGCGGTGCGGCCGTGCGAGAACACCTGGGCCGCGACCGTCGCGATCGCGGTGAACACGAGACCGAGCGCGGCCACCGAGGCGCCGTACAGCAGCGCGTGCCCGGGCCCGAAGTCCTGCGCCAGGACCGAGCCGGTGACACCCAGCCCGACGAGGACGGCGGCGGCCGCGGCGACCAGGACCGCGGCAGCGGTGCCCGCGTGGCGGCCGACCACCCCCGAGGCGAGCAGCTCGGTGCGGCCGAGCTCCTCCTCGGCGCGGGTGTGCCGCACCACGGTCATCGCGGTCATGATCGCGACGCCGAGCAGCACGGTCAGGCTGGTCTCGTAGACGACGATGCCCTGGATCCGGTCGAGGCCGACGGGCGGACCGGCCATCGCGATGCCGGCGGGGCTCGAGCCGACGTTGCGCTGGTACGACGCGATCTCGGCGGGCGTGTCGTAGGTCGCGGCGACCCCGGCCGCGGACGCCGCGGTGATCCCGACGAGCGCGATGATCCACACCGCGAGCCGGATCCGGTCGCGGCGGAGAACCAGGCGCACCAAAGCGCCGGTGCCGGCGAACGCGTTCATCGCTGCCCCGCGCTCTCCGCCTCCACCTGCTCGCCGAACTGGCGCAGGAACAGCTCCTCGAGGGTCGGCGGGTGGCTCACCAGCGAGGTGATCCGCAGCGGAGCGAGGTACTCCATGGCCTCGTCGAGGTGGTCGGTGTCGACGTCGAAGTGCACCTTGCCGTCGCCGTCGGGGTGCTCGACGTGCAGCACGCCGGGCACGTCGGCCAGCCCGTCGGCAGGGCGCTGGGTCGTGACGATGACGGTCGTGCGCGTGAGGTGGCGCAGCTCCGCGAGCGTGCCTGTCTGCACGATGCGCCCGGCCCGGATGATGCTGACCCGGTCGCTGAGCGCCTCCGCCTCGGCCAGGATGTGGCTCGACAGCAGGATCGTGCGCCCCTCGGCGCGCATCTCGCGCACGCACTCCTGGAACGTCGCCTCCATGAGGGGGTCGAGCCCGGAGGTCGGCTCGTCGAGCAGCAGCAGCTCGGCGTCGCTCGCGAGCGCGGCGACGAGCGCGACCTTCTGCCGGTTGCCTTTGGAGTAGGACCGGGCCTTCTTGGTCGGGTCGAGGTCGAACCGCTGGAGGAGCTCGTCCCGCCGCTTCCGGTCGAGCCCGCCGCGCAGCCGCGAGAGCAGGTCGATCGCCTCGCCGCCGGTGAGGTTCGGCCACAGGTTCACGTCGCCCGGCACGTACGCCAGCCGGCGGTGCAGCGTCGCGGCGTCGCGCCACGGGTCGCCGCCGAGCAGGTGCAGCTCGCCGGAGTCGGGGCGCAGCAGGCCGAGCAGGATGCGGATGGTGGTCGACTTGCCGGAGCCGTTCGGGCCCAGGAAGCCGTGCACCTCCCCCGACTGCACCTCCAGGTTCAGCCCGTCGAGCGCGCGGGTGCTGCCGAAGGTCTTGACGACGTCGGAGGCGGAGATGGCGATGGTCATGCCAGCAGTGTGACACCGGATTCATGGTTTTGTGAATGTTTTAAAGGCTATGATGCGCCCATGACCGCGGAGCCACTGCGAGCGCAGGACCCCGACAAGCTCATGGCCGCCGTCGAACGGGTGGCAGCGCTGCTCGTCGACAGCGGAATCCCCCGCATGGCGGGCCGGGTGTTCGCCTACGCGCTCGCCGAGGACGCGGACCGCTACACGGCGGCCGACTTCGCCGAGGCGCTGCAGATCAGCCCGGCCGCGGTGTCCGGGGCGGTGCGGTTCCTGACGCGGGCGCGGCTGCTCTTCCGGGAGCGGGTCCCCGGGCAGCGGGCGGACGTCTACCGCGTGTACGACGACGACGTGTGGTCCACGATCATGGCCGCCCGGCTCCCGATCCTCGAGGAGTGGCAGGCGGCGATGCGCGACGCCGCGGAGACGGTCGGCCGCGACACTCGCGGAGGCCGGCGGCTGCTGGAGTCCGAGGACTTCTTCGGCTTCATGCACGAGGAGACGGCGGCGACGCTCCAGCGCTGGCAGGAGCACCGCCGCCGTCGGGGTGAGCGAGCCGGGGCTAGCTGACCAGCTGGCGCACCGGGTCGATCGCGAAGTACACGACGAACAGCGCCGCGACGATCCACATCAGCGCGTGGATCTGGTTGGCCTTGCCGCGCACGACCTTGACCAGCACGTAGGCGATGAAGCCGGCGCCGATGCCGACCGAGATCGAGTACGTGAACGGCATCAGCGCGATCGTCAGGAACGCCGGGATGGCGATCTCGATGTCGTCCCAGTTGATGTTCTTGACCTGCTGCATCATCAGGAAGCCGACGAGCACCAGCGCCGGGACGGCCGCCTCGTTGGGGATGATCTCGACGACCGGCGCGAAGATCGTGGCGAGCAGGAACAGCACGCCGGTCACCACGCTGGCCAGTCCGGTCCGGGCACCCTCGGCGACACCGGTCGCGGACTCGATGTACGACGTGTTGCTCGACACCGACGCGGCGCCACCGGCGGCCGCAGCGATCGAGTCGACGACCAGGATGCGGCGGGTGTTCGGCGGCGCGCCCTCCTCGTCGAGCAGACCGGCCTCGGCGCCGATCGCGGTCATCGTGCCCATCGTGTCGAAGAAGTCGGCGAGCATCAGCGTGAAGACGAACAGCACCGCGGTCACGATGCCGACCCGTTCGAACGAGCCGAGCAGGGAGAACTCGCCCAGCGCCGGGAACGACGGCACCGCCGCGAACGAGTCCGGGATCGCGGGCACGTTGAGGTTCCAGCCCTTGGGGTTCACGTTGTCGCCGTCGACCATCGGGCCGATCTTGGCGATGGACTCCACGATGAT
Source organism: uncultured Nocardioides sp. (assembly GCF_946885725.1). The sequence goes on along the minus strand of NZ_CAMPGZ010000063.1, from coordinate 12,295 downwards.
CGCGACGACGGTGGTGATCGCGATCGAGATGAGGATCGCGCCCTTCACGTTCTTCACGTAGAGCGTGATCATCAGGATCAGCCCGAACACGAAGACCAGCACGGGCCAGCCGACCAGGACGCCGCCCGAGCCGAGCTCGACCGGGACAGGTCCGGCACCGGTACGGCGTACGAAGCCCGCGTCCACCAGGCCGATCAGCGCGATGAACAGGCCGATGCCGACGCTGATCGCGATCTTGAGCTGCGCCGGCACCGCGTGGAACACCGCCTCGCGGAAGCCGGTGAGCACCAGGACCAGGATCACCAGGCCCTCGAGGACGACCAGGCCCATCGCGTCCGCCCAGGTCATGCCCGACGCGATCGAGAACGCGACGAACGCGTTGAGACCCAGGCCTGTGGCCAGGGCGAGCGGGTAGTTGGCGACGACGCCCATGAGGATCGTCAGCACCCCGGCGACCAGCGCGGTGGTCGCGGCGATGCCCGGGAAGTCGCCGCCGGCGAGGAAGTTGCCGTCAGCGTCGGGCGCCGTCAGCAGGATGATCGGGTTGAGCACGATGATGTAGGCCATCGTGAAGAACGTGACGACGCCGCCGCGGACCTCGCGGCCGACCGTCGACCCACGCTCGGAGATCTTGAAGAACGTGTCCACTCTCGTAGCTCTCCTCAGTCGGAGCACGGGACTCTCCTCATTGTGCGCAGGGGTGGATGGAGCTGTGCCGCGGGGAAGTTCGGGGGAAGTTGCTCGCGCCGGGGCATACCGGTACGGACGGCACGTATGTTGCCAGATCCGCGACCCCGCCGTTCGCGGGCGGCTCGCCCGTGGTTGCGCCGGTTGTTCACGGCGGGAGGGCGCGCCGCCGAACGCTTCCTGCACGGGTTAGATTCGTCGCGTGGAGCAGCCGGGAGAGCGCCAGACCGAGTCGTCGGTGCCCCCTGCCGACGGCACGACCGAGGTGAAGACGCACGAGATCGGTCGGCGCACCTACATCGTCGCCGACGTCGACCCGCTCGACGTGGACGGCGTGCGCACGGTCGCGGTCGGGTCGGCGCTGTGGCTGCTGGGGTTCGTGCTGTTGCTGCCGTTCGCCGGCCGGCTCGCGGAGACCGACCGGCTGTGGTGGCTGTGGACCTGCCTGGCCGGGTTCGGGCTCGGCATCATCGGCTGGGACTACTGCCGCCGGCGCCGCAACCGCCGGGCCAACCGGGATCCCGGCAAGGTGCCGCTGGATCCCACGAACTGACCTAGAACTGGTCCAGGTCGTCCCACGTCAACGTGTCGAGGACGGGCTCGGGGAGCGGCTGCGGGAGGTTCTTGCGAGACAGCCGCGCCTCGGAGTGCGCACCGCAGCCGTGGTCGAACGACACCACGCGCCCGTCGTCGTTGGCGTAGGCGTTGGCGCAGACGCCGAACAGGCGGGACAGCGGGCCGGAGAGGCGCACCAGGAAGCCGCACGAGCCGCACTGGCCGGGGGCGGACTGGGCGATCGGCGCCTCGGGGCCGTGAGAGCCGTCGTACCAGCGCTGCGCGGCCAGGTCGCGCCCCTCGAGCGACAGCACGCGGGGCCGGCCGAGACCGACCTCGTAGGTGACCTCGCGGACCATCTCGGCGTAGTCGGGGTCGACCAAGCCGCTCTGGTCGTCGATGAGGTCGTCGCCGGCCAGGTAGCCGGGCACCAGCCGCGGGTCGTCCTCCTCCGTCGGCAGCAGGTCGCCGGGGCTCAGGTCGCCGGGCTTGATCCGGTCGCGGTAGGGCACCCACGGCGGCGCCACGATGGCGTCGTCGCCGGGGAGCAGCACGATCTCGTCGACGGTGACGGTCTTCTGCCGGGGCGCGCGGGCGACGGTGACGGACCAGCGCCAGCCCCGGTAGCCGGGCCGCAGGCACTCGAAGAAGTGGGTGACGACCCGCTCGTCCTCGGCGACGTGGCCGAGGTGCTCTCCCACGTCGACGACGTCGACGGACTCGAGCAGCGCCTCGCGCGCGGCGTCCACGGCCTTCACGCCGACGGCGTCGGCCTTCACGGACTTGGCCCGGAGGGTGGGCTCGCTGGGCGCCTCGACGATCACGCGGAGGATTCTCCCTCACCGGACCGCCCGCTGTCGCCCCGGGCCGTCGGTCTCGTTCGGCAAGATGGGGTCATGGCCGAGGAGCAGACCGACGCGTCGCCGGGGGCGACCCCGCCGCCCGGTCCGTCCGGGCCCACCGGACCGGCCCGGCCAGCCTCCGGTGGCCGGGCCCGCGCTGCCGGCCGGGGGGCCGCTCGCGCGGCGGCCGCCACCGGACGGGGCGCCCGCACGGTCGGGGTGAGGTCGGTGCGGGGCGTGAGGCGCGCAGGCCGGGCCACGGCCGCGGCGGCCGGCTTCACGGTGCGCCAGGCGCGCCGCGCCAGCCACGCCGAGGGCGCCGGGGACAGCGGACTGTCCCGGCTCATCGAGCTGCACGCGTTCAACGCCGCGGGCGACGCCGCCGTCGCGATCTCGCTCGCGGGCACGCTGTTCTTCCAGGTGCCGACCGACCAGGCCCGCGGCCAGGTGGCCCTGTTCCTCGGGCTGACGATGCTGCCGTTCGCGATCGTGGCACCGCTGATCGGCCCGTTCCTCGACCGCTACGGCCAGGGCCGCCGGTGGGCGATCGGCGCCACGATGGCGCTGCGCGGGTTCCTGTGCTGGGTGCTCGCCGACGCGGTCGTGTCGGAGTCGCCGGCGCTCTTCCCGGCCGCGCTCGGCTGCCTGGTCGCCTCGAAGGCGTACGGCGTGACCCGGGCCGCCGCCGTACCCCGGCTGCTGCCCGACCGGCTCACCCTGGTCAAGGCCAACTCCCGGATCTCGCTCGCGGGCGTCGCCGGCGCCGCGGTGTCCGCGCCGCTGGCCATCGGGGCGTCGATGCTCGGATCGCAGTGGTCGCTGCGCTACGCGTTCCTGGTCTTCGTCGTCGCCACGATCCTGGCGATCCTGCTGCCCGCGCGCGTCGACAACCCGGCCGGCGACAAGGAGCCGATGTGGCGACGCAAGCGCGCCGCGGTGCCGCGCACGGTCGTGCTGGGCCTGCGCAGCAACGCCGGGCTGCGGCTGCTGTCGGGGTTCCTGACCATGTTCATGGCGTTCCTCCTGCGCGACGAGCCGTTCCCCGGCTGGGAGGCGCGGCCCGAGCTGCTGCTCGGGCTGGTCATCGGCGCCGCCGGCCTCGGCAGCACGCTCGGCATCACGCTCGGGTCGATCCTGCGCAACGTGAAGCCCGAGATCACCGTCGTGGTCGCGCTGCTGGCCGACGCCGCCGTGACGGTGGTCGTCGCGATCCTCTACGGCCTGCCGGCCGCCGTACTCCTCGGCCTGACGGCCGGCCTCGCGCAGTCCTTCGGCAAGCTCTCGCTCGACGCGCTGATCCAGCGCGACGTGCCCGAGCACATCCGCGCCAGTGCGTTCGCCCGCTCCGAGACGCTGCTGCAGCTGTCCTGGGTCCTCGGCGGCTTCCTCGGCATCGGGCTGCCGCTGATCCCTGAAGTCGGCCTCGGCGTCACCGCCGCGATCCTGGTCGCCTGGACGCTGTTCGTGCTCAGCACGCTCCGGCGTCCCCCGCGCGAGGCGCCCACGTCGCCCGATCGACGGGCGCCGGCCGGGACGTCTTCCCGACCCGGGCCGGTCTCCTAGAGCTCCAGCTCGTCGGCCAGCGCCCGCAGCAGCTTGGCCGTCGTCTTCGCGGTCTTGGGGTCGGGGTGACGCCCGTTGCGGTAGCTCTTCTCGATGTTCTCGAGCAGCCGGTAGAGGTCCTCGACGATCGTGACCATGTCGGCCGGCTTGCGGCGCAGCGCCTTCGCCACCGACTGGGTCGGCTCCAGGAGCCGGACCTGGAGGGCCTGGTCGCCGCGGCGGCCCTGCACGATGCCGAACTCCACCCGCGTCCCCGCCTTCAGCGACGTCACTCCGGCGGGCAGCGCGTCGCTGCGGACGTAGACGTCGCCACCGTCGTCCTTCTGCAGGAAGCCGAAGCCCTTCTCGGCGTCGTACCACTTGACCTTGCCAGTCGGCACGGCGATGACCTCTTCTGTGGACTCGGTCCGCGGGTGTGCCGCGGAGATCGTGCGGGTGGGGTTCGCTTCCAGCCTACGGCGACCCCGGGCGGTGGTTCACCTGGGATTCAGCGGTACCGCTCCGGCTCGGCGAGCAGCTCGTTCATCGACCCGGACCGGAACCCGGCGGGGTCGAGGTCGGCGTCGTCGAAGCCGGCGCCGCGGACCGCGTCGAGCACCTCGGGCGCCGCCCGTACGGCGGGGACGGCCGCGGCGTCGACCTCGAGCCGCGCCCGGTCGCCCAGGTCGCGGACGCGGAGGTCGCGCACGTCGATCCCGGCGTGCGCGAGGGCGGCGCGGACGGCCGCCTCGGCCCGCTCGACGCGGGCGAGCCGGAACGGGCTGACCTCGACGCCGTACGCGACGCGCGACGACAGGCACGCCGCCGCCGGCTTGTCCCACGTGGGCAGTCCCCAGGCGCGGGACGCGGCGCGTACCTGCGCCTTCGTGAGCCCGGCGTCGGCGAGCGGGGTGACCGCGCCGCGCTCGTCGGCGGCGCGGATGCCCGGCCGGAAGCCGGCGCGGATGTCGTCGGCGTTGGTGCCCGTCGCGACGTGGGCGAGGCCGTGCTCGGCGGCCAGCGGGGTGAGCACCTCGATCAGCTCGGCCTTGCAGAAGTAGCAGCGGTCGCCGGCATTGGCGCGATAGCCCTCGCGCTCCATCTCGTGGGTGCGCGGGGTGAGCACGCGGACGCCCAGCTCCTCGGCGAAGTCGCGTGCTTGGTCGCGCTCGGCGTGGGGCAGGGAGTCGGAGTACGCCGTCGCCGCGGCCACGTGCTCGCGGCCGAGCGCGCGGACCGCGGCGGCCAGCAGGAGCGCGCTGTCCGCGCCGCCGGAGAACGCGACGAGCAGCGACCCGCGGCGGCGCAGGTCCTCCTCGAGCGCGGCCAGCCGCAGGTCGAGCACGTGCCGGTCCAGCCAGGCCGGGAAGTCGGCGAGGCTCGCGAGCAGCACGTCCGTGCCCGCCCGCTCCAGCTCCTCGGCGGTGCTTCCGCCGGTCAGCACCGAGACGCTCAGCGCCGCCGCCGCCCGGGCCCCCTCGACGTCATGGACGTGGTCGCCGACGTACACCGTGGCGCCGTGCTCCGTCAGCGCGGCCGCCTTCCCGACGCCCCACACCTCGCCGATCACGTGGTCGACGTCGAAGCCGAGGGCGTCGACGTGCATACGGGCGTTGCGGGTGAACTTGCCGGTGACCAGGACCGACGTACCCCCGTGCCGGCGGACCGCGGCCAGCGCGTCGTGCGCACCGTCGAGGGCGAGCGTCGGCGGCACCGCGATGTCGGGGTAGATCGCGCGGAACCGGTCGACCAGGCCGGTGATCTGATCGGGCGGGAAGTACGGCGCGAGCAGGTGGTCCAGCGGCGGGCCGAGGTTCTCGCACATGGCGGCGACGTCCATCGTCACGCCGGTCTCGGCGCTGAGGGCCTCGAGCGTGGCCGCGAACCCGGGTCGGGTGTCGATGAGCGTCATGTCGAGGTCGAACCCGACGACGAGCGGCGCGGCAGTCACGCCGCAACTCTAGGCGGGGCGCCGTAACCCGGTTGGGGGCCACCCGTTGATTACGGGTGAGGCTCCTGGGACGATGTTCTGCCCCCTGACCGGAGAACAGCACCCGCCCATGACCACAGGCTCCCTGTCTGCCCGCCTGCGCCGCGCGCTCGGCGCCGGGCTCGGCGTGCTGCTCGCGGCGGGTGCGCTCGCGGTGCCGACGACCGGCAGCGTCCAGGCGGCGGCGCCGGACTCCAAGCCGACGCGGGCCACCTCTCCCGGGGTGTACGTCGTCACCCTGGCCGGCCAGCCGGCGGCCGCGCACCGCGGGACCCGGCCCGAGCCCGGCGAGCGGTTCGACCGCACCGACCCCGGCGTCGCCGCCTACCGGGCGAAGCTGCGCCAGCGGCAGGACCGGGTCATCGACGCGGTCGGCTCCCCCGAGGTGCTCTACCGCTACACGGCGGCGCTCAACGGCTTCGCGGCGGTGCTCGACCCGACCCAGGTCAAGGCGCTGCGGGCGCGCGACGACGTGGTGCTCGTCGAGCGCAGCACCACCCGTCGCACGGCCGCCGACGACTCCCGCTTCCTCGACCTCGACCGCCCGGGCGGCGCCTGGCGCCAGGTCGGCGGCGCCTCGGACGCCGGTCGCGGCGTCGTGGTCGGCGTGGTCGACAGCGGGATCTGGCCGGACAACCCCAGCTTCGCCGGGCTCGCCCAGGCACAGCCCGGACGGGCCAAGGGGCTGCCCGGGTTCAACGGCGCATGTGCGGAGGCCGACCGCTGGAGCCCGTCCGACTGCAACAGCCGGGTGATCTCCGCGCGCTGGTTCGTCCGCGGCTTCGGCGTCGACCGGCTGTCCAGCACCGAGGTGCTCTCCCCGCGCGACACCACCGGCCACGGCACCCACGCGGCGGCCGTGATCGCCGGTGCCCGCGACGTGAAGGTCACCGTCGACGAGATCGAGTTCGGCCGCGACACCGGCGTCGCCCCGGCGGCGCGGGTCGCGGTCTACAAGGCGTGCTGGACCGCGCCGGACCCCACCGACGACGGCTGCACGACCGCCGACACGGTGGCGGCGATCGACCGGGCGGTGGCCGACGGCGTCGACGTCCTGAACTACTCCGTCTCCGGTGCGGACGACCCCGGCGACTCGGTGTCGCGCGCGTTCCTCGGCGCAACGGCCGCCGGCGTCTTCGTGGCTGCGGCGGCCGGCAACGGCGGTCCTGACGAGGGCACGGTCGGCAACACCGCGCCGTGGGTGACCACCGTGGCGGCGAGCACGTCGCGCCTCCACCAGGGCGCCGTACGACTGCCGGACGGGACGGCCTACGCCGGCGCGATGACCTCGAGGCGGTCGTTGCCGGAGACCCGCATCGTCCTGGCGCGCGACGTGCCCGCGGCCGGCGCCTCCCCCGACGCCGCCGCGATCTGCGAGGCCGGCAGCCTCGACGCCGCCGCGGTGCAGGGCGCGGTCGTGGTGTGCGAGCGCGGCCGGACGGCGCGGGTCGACAAGTCCACGGCGGTCGCCCAGGCCGGCGGCGTCGGCATGGTGCTGGCCAACACCGGACCCGACAGCGTCGACGCCGACGTGCACGCGGTGCCGACCGTCCACCTCGACGCCACCGACGCGACCGCGGTGCAGGCCTACGTGCGCTCCGCCGGCGACGACGCCCGCGTCACGCTCGACGCGAAGGCCAGCGAGAACGTCCCGGTGCCGCAGGTCGCCCGGTTCTCGGCGCGCGGCCCGGCGTACGGCGGCGACCTGCTCAAGCCCGACCTGACCGCTCCGGGCGTGGCCGTCGTCGGCGCGGTGGCGCCGCCCGGCGCGTCCGGCCGGCTGTGGGACCTGATGTCCGGCACATCGGTGAGCACCTCGCACGTCGCGGGCCTCGCCGCGATGCTCCGGGCCGAGCACCCGTCCTGGTCGCCCGCCCGGATCCGCTCGGCGATGACGATGACGGCGTACGACGTGAAGGGCGGCGCCGACCCGCTCGCCCAGGGCGCCGGCCACGTCGACCCGTCGAGCCTCCTCGACCCCGGCCTCGTGGTGGACGCGGGACCGGCCGCGTGGCGCGCGTTCCTGCGCGGCGACACGCGGCCGCAGGACCTCAACCTGCCCTCCGTCGCCGTCGGCAGCCTGGTCGGCCGGACGACCGTCGTACGCCGGCTGACCAACGTCGCCCGCACCCGCGAGACCTACACGGCGTCGGTGTCCGGGCTGCCGGGCGTGACGGCGCGGGTGCGCCCGTCGGTCGTCACGCTCGACCCCGGCGAGTCCCGGCGGGTCCGGATCCGGCTCGTCGCCTCGGCCGACGCCCCGGTCAGCGACTTCAGCCGCGGCGCGATCACCTGGACCGGCCTGAGCCACCAGGTGCGGATCCCGGTCGTCGTGCGCACCGCCACCGTGTCGGCACCGAGCGAGGTGCGCGCCGACGGCGAGTCCGGCACCCTGCCGGTCACCGCGCGCAGCGGCCGCGGCACCCCGGTCGACGTGGCCGCCACCAAGCTCGTCGGCGCCCACCCGGTCGGGCTCACCCTGCAGCCGGGGCCGTTCGACCCCGCCGAGCTCGAGCCCGACGCCGACACGTTCGCCACGGACGTCAACGTGCCCGCCGGCGCCGTCGCCGCGAGGTTCGAGGTGTCCGGCCGGAGCGCGGCCGACGACCTCGACGTCTACGTCTACCGCGGCGGCTCGCTCGTCTCCTCCGCCACCAGCGGAGCCTCCGACGCGGTCGCGACGGTCGACGACCCCGAGCCCGGCACCTACCGCGTGCTGGTCAACGCCGCCCGCGCCGGCAACGGCTCGACCGCCACCGCGTCGCTCACGAGCTGGGTGGTCGGCGAGGACGGCGGCAGCCCGCTCGAGGTGACGACCGGCGCCGCGCCGTCCGGCCCCGGCGACGAGTTCGGCTACCGGCTCGGCTGGGAGGGTCTCGACACCACCCGGCAGTGGCTCGCCGTGGTGCGCTACGGCGGCAGCGAACGCCGTACCTACGTCCGCATCAACTAGGGCGCGAGCGCCCGATCGCCGTCAGGCGAGGCCGAGCCGGGAGGCGGCCTCCTCGCGCATCTGCACCTTGCGGATCTTGCCGGTCACGGTCATCGGGAAGTCCTCGACCACCATGACGTAGCGCGGGATCTTGTAGTGCGCGAGCTTGCCGGTGGCGAACTCGCGGACGGCGGCGGCGTCGAGGGGCTCGGCACCCGCGCGCATCTTGATCCACGCGCAGAGCTCCTCGCCGTACTTCTCGTCGGGGACGCCGATCACCTGAACGTCCTCGATGTCCGGGTGCGTGTAGAGGAACTCCTCGATCTCGCGCGGGTAGATGTTCTCGCCGCCGCGGATGACCATGTCCTTGATCCGGCCGACGATGTTGCAGTAGCCGTCCTCGCGCATCACCGCGAGGTCGCCGGTGTGCATCCAGCCGTCCTCGTCGATCGCCTCGGCGGTCTTCTCGGGCTCGTCCCAGTAGCCGAGCATCACCGAGTAGCCGCGCGTGCACAGCTCGCCGGGCTCACCGCGCGGGACGGTCTCGCCGGAGACCGGGTCGACGACCTTGACCTCGACGTGCGGGTGCACGCGACCGATGGTGGCGGTACGGCGGTCGAGGTCGTCGTCGCTGCGGGTCTGGCACGACACCGGCGAGGTCTCGGTCATGCCGTAGCAGATCGACACCTCGGCCATGTGCATGTCGTCGATGCAGCGCTTCATCACCTCGACCGGGCAGATCGACCCGGCCATCACGCCGGTGCGCAGCGTGGACAGGTCGAACGACGCGAAGTCGGGGTGGTTCTGCATCGCGATGAACATCGTCGGCACGCCGTAGACCCCGGTGCAGCGCTCGTCCTGCACGGTCTGCAGGGTGATGCCGGGGTCGAAGCCGGGCGCCGGGATCACCATGGCCGCGCCGTGGGTGGTGCAGCCGAGGTTGCCCATCACCATCCCGAAGCAGTGGTAGAAGGGCACCGGGATCGCCAGCCGGTCCTCGTGGGTGAAGTTGATCAGCTCGGTCGTGAAGAACCCGTTGTTGAGGATGTTGCGGTGCGACAGCGTCGCGCCCTTGGGGAAGCCGGTCGTGCCGGAGGTGTACTGGATGTTGATCGGGTCGGTGTTCTCCAGCGTCGACATCCGCGCGGGCACGGCGTCGGCCGGCAGGTCCTCCCCCGCCGCGAGCAGCTCGTCCCAGTCCGGCGTACCGAGGAAGACCACGCGGTCGAGCGCGTCGGCGTGCTCGCGGACCTCGGCGACCATCGCGCGGTAGTCGCTGGTCTTGAAGTCGGTCGCCGAGACCAGCAGCCGTAGCCCGGACTGGTTGAGCACGTAGGCCAGCTCGTGCGTCCGGTAGGCCGGGTTGACGTTGACGAGGATCGCGCCGATCTTCGCGGTGGCGTACTGCACCAGCGTCCACTCCGCGCAGTTCGGCGACCAGATGCCGACCCGGTCGCCCTTGGCGACCCCGGCGGCGAGAAGGCCTCGCGCGACCCGGTTCACGTCGGCGTCGAGCTCGGCGTAGGTCCACCGCCGCCCGCTCGCCACCTCGACCAGCGCCTCGCGGTCGGCGTGCTGGCGCGCGATGCGCTCGAGGTTGGCCCCGATCGTCTCCTCGATCAACGGCGGGGTGTTCTCCCCGCGCGCCTCGGACAGGGTCTGCGATGCCGAGATGCTCATGCCAGGGACCCTAGCCAGGCATCGGGCGCGGCGGAACCGCAAGAACGGTCGGGCGTACGACGGACGAACGGAGCGACACTGTCGGCATGACCGACCGTGGGGAAGACCGGGTGGACAACGGGGGCGCCGACCGCGACCGGCTGCGCGAGCTGCTCGACGCCGTGCTCGACGAGGACAACCGCACGCTGACCGAGATGGCCGGCGGGGCGTACTCCTCCCCCTTCCACTTCTCCCGGAGGCTCTCGCAGGGCACCGGCGAGCCGCCCGTCGCGATGCGCCGCCGGGTGATGCTCGAGCGCGCCGCGTGGCAGCTGCGCGAAGGCGCCTCGGTGACCGACGCGGCCTTCGCCGCCGGCTACGAGAGCGTCGAGGGGTTCAGCCGCGCGTTCACGCGCGCGTTCGGCCGGGCACCCAGCGAGGCGGCGACGGCCGACGTGTCGCACTGGCTGCCCGCTCCCAACGGCATCCACTTCCACCCGCCGATGTCGCTGTGGGTGGACACCCAGGAGAGCCAGGGCGGCACCGGCGCCGAGGTGACCGCGCTGATGGTGCGGCACGACCTCGACGACGTGCGCGAGCTGCTCGAGGCTGCGAAGGGCCTCGACGACGAGGCCTGGTGCGCGACGCGGGTGGAGGGCAGCATGCCGCTGGCCTGGGACGGCCCGGACGAGTCGCTGCAGCAGGTGCTCAGCCATCTCGTGCGCACCAAGCAGATCTGGCTCGCGTCGATCGAGGGCGAGACGTTCCCCGTGTTCGACGTGGCGACCGACGACGTCCAGAGTCTGACCGCCCTTCACGACGAGATCGCCCCGCGCTGGCTGGCGATGGTGCGCGACGTCGACCGGCGCAACGCCTGGGCCGACCGCCTCGTCGACGCCCTCTGCGAGCCGCCCGAGAGCTTCGTGCTCGGCAGCGTCCTCGCGCACGTCCTGACGTTCTCGATCCACCGCCGCCAGCTCGCCCGGCACATGCTCCGGCAGGCCGGTGTCACGGTGCCCGACCCCGACCCGATCAACTGGCTGCGCGCGCAGCAGGGACAGGAGCATGGTCCACAGTGAACGCGAAGAGCCCTCGCACGACGTACTTCACCGCCACCACCCTCGACGGCTACATCGCCGACGAGCACGACTCGCTCGACTGGCTCTTCGTGCAGGAGCAGCGCGACGAGGGGCCGCTCAGCTACGCCGAGTTCATCGCCGACATCGGTGCGATCTGCATGGGCGCGACGACGTACGAGTGGGTGCGCGACCACCTCGCGCGCACCGCCGAGAAGTGGCCCTACGACATGCCCGCGTTCGTGTTCTCGCACCAGCCGCACGAGGCCGTCGACGGCGCGGACGTCCGGTTCGTCAGCGGCGACGTCCGCCCCGTCCACGCGCAGATGGCGGAGGCGGCCGCTGGGCGCGACCTGTGGGTCGTCGGCGGCGGTGACCTCGCCGGGCAGTTCGCCGAGGCCGGGCTCCTCGACCAGGTGATCGTCTCGATCGCTCCGGTGACGCTCGGGGCCGGCCGGCCGCTGCTCCCGCGCAAGCTCGATCTCGCCCTGGTCGAGACGTTGCGCAACGGCGACTTCGTCTGCGCGAGGTACGACGTACGCGGTCCGCGCGACTGAGACTGGCCTGGACAACGAGGGTAGTCCGGTATCGCAGGCGGTACCGCCGCGCTCTCCATCTGCGACACAGACACGACACGCGGGTGGAGGAGTGGCGATGTGCGGAAGCGGGACGGTAGCGTCCGGGTCGGCCGACCGGCGTAGCCCCGTCTACGCCATCGATCCACCTCACCCACACGCATGCGGAACAACGAGTTCCGGCGGGTCCGGCAGATGGGGACATTCCGCTGCCCCCTACTGCAATCTGCGTAGCCAGGACGTCGTGGGGGGACTACGTCAATGCGCCTTCTGGTGGATGGGATTGGCCCGATCGTGTCGTTTGCGGGAACGGGTCCTGACATCGGCGGTAAACCCGAATACGGTGACGCGCAGGTGCTCGGGGCTGGGCACCGGGGGAAATCCGGGGAGGGTGTCGGGGGCACGCTGGTTGCCGGGTCGGGTCGTTACCCGGCGCG
>NZ_CAMPGZ010000062.1 GCF_946885725.1 uncultured Nocardioides sp. | reverse complement strand
CCAGTCATGGGGCCAGTCATGGGGCCAGTCATGGGGTCGGTCATGCGGCCACTCTGGCAGTCCCGCGGCCACCCGTCACCTGCCCCGGCACCCGCGCGTCCGGCGGTCTAGGGTGTGCGGCATGACGGTGCCTCTGCCGACGCTGGCCGACATCGAGGAGGCCCGTGAGGCGCTCCGCGGCGTGTCGATCCAGACCCCCATGGAGGAGTCCCGCTGGCTGTCGGGGCTCGCCGGTGGGCCGGTCCTGCTGAAGGCGGAGAACCTCCAGCGCACCGGGTCGTTCAAGATCCGCGGCGCCTACTTGCGCATCTCCCGGCTCTCGCCGGAGGAGCGCGCCAACGGCGTCGTCGCCGCGAGTGCCGGCAACCACGCGCAGGGCGTGGCGCTGGCCGCGCAGATGCTCGGCATCAAGGCGACGGTGTTCATGCCCGAGGGTGCGCCGATCCCGAAGGAGAAGGCGACGAAGGGGTACGGCGCCGACGTCCGGTTCCACGGGCACACCGTCGACGAGGCGCTGGTCGAGGCCAAGGCGTTCGCCGCCGAGACCGGGGCCGTGCTGATCCACCCGTTCGACCACGTCGACATCGTCACCGGGCAGGGCACGTGCGGCCTCGAGGTGCTCGAGCAGTGCCCCGACGTACGCACGGTGTTCGTGTCGTGCGGCGGTGGAGGGCTCATCGCGGGCATGGCCACGGCGATCAAGGCGCTCCGCCCCGACGTACGCATCATCGGTGTGCAGGCCGAAGGGGCGGCGGCGTACCCGCCGTCACTGAAGGAGGGCCACCCCGTCCCGCTGAAGGCCATGACGACGATGGCGGACGGCATCGCGGTCGGCTGCCCGGGCGAGGTGCCGTTCGCGGCGATCCAGCAGCACGTCGACGAGTTCATGACCGTCGGCGAGGAGTCGCTGTCGCGGGCGCTGCTGATGCTGCTCGAGCGGGCGAAGCTCGTCGTCGAGCCGGCCGGCGCCGCCGCGGTTGCTGCGGTGATGGACCGGCCGCACGGGTTCGAGACGCCCGCTGTCGCGGTGCTCAGCGGCGGCAACGTCGACCCGCTGCTGCTGATGCGGGTGATCCGGCACGGCATGGCCGCGGCGGGGCGCTACCTCGCGTTCAAGGTCACCATCGCCGACCACCCGGGCGGCCTGGCCAAGCTGCTGACCGAGCTCGCCGACGCGGAGGCCAACGTGCTCGACGTCGTGCACGAGCGGACGTCGACGCAGCTGCACCTCGACGAGGTCGAGGTCGCGCTGCAGGTCGAGACCCGCGGGCCCGACCACGCCGCGCGCGTGCTCAGCCGGCTGCGGGCGTCCGGCTACCCCGTCACGGAGTAGCCCCGGGTAGCCCTCGGCAGCTCAGGCACAACGCCGACGGCCCGCGACCGGAGCCGGTCGCGGGCCGTCGGGCGCAGTGCGTGAGCGTCAGCCGGTGTAGGGCTTCGCGTCGACGATCTCGACCTTGAGCTCCTTGCCGTTCGGAGCGGCGTAGGCGACGGTCTCACCGACCTTGTGGCCGATGATCGCCTGGCCGAGCGGCGACTGGGGGGAGTACACCGTGAGGTCGGTGGTGTCCTCCATCTCGCGGGCGCCGAGCAGGAACACCTCGGTGTCGTCCTCGCCGACGAACTTGTAGGTGACCTTCATGCCGGGCTCGACGACACCGTCATCAGCCGGGGTCTCGCCGACCTCGGCGCGGCGCAGCATGTCCTCAAGCTGACGGATGCGCGCCTCGGCCTTGCCCTGCTCCTCGCGAGCGGCGTGGTAGCCGCCGTTCTCCTTGAGGTCGCCCTCGTCGCGCGCGGCGCTGATCCGCTCGATGATCTCCTGGCGCACGGGGCCCTTGAGCTGCTCGAGCTCCGACTTCAGCTTGTCGTAGGCGTCCTGCGTCAGCCAGATCGTGTTCTGCTCACTGGACTGCGTCACTGCTGGGTGCTCCTGTGTGGAAGGGGTGGACCGGGGCGCTCATTTGGCACACGCGTGCCCGGCGACCACCCGGTCGTGTTCAAGGCAAGTAGAAGAGTCTACCAACCGGGCCCCAGGCGTCCCCAAATCGTGGAAACGCCCAGGTCAGCGTCGGCGGGTCTGGCCGTCGGCGCGACAGCCGACCAGCTCGACCGACGTGGCTTCGCGTTCGGTGCGAAGCGTTCTCTCGATATTTTGCCGGGTCGCGCCGCCCGGTCCAACCGCGACGTCGAGCTCGCCCACGACGGAGTGGTCGGCGGCCAGTGCGCGCACCAGGCACGACGCGGCCACGTCCGCGTCGCGACGTACGACGGTGAAGGTGGCCTCGACCCGGTGCTCGTCGACCCGCTCGAAGCCGACCAGGTCGGACTGCACCAGCGGCCGGCCGTGGCTGAGCATCACCCAGGCCAGCCAGGAGAGCGCGGCGCACACCAGCACGACCACGACGGCGACGACCGCCTTGCGGCGGCCGGTGCTGGGCGCGCCGTAGCGCTCGGCGAGGTCGGTCACCGGCCCATCGTAGGTGGGTGCCCCGGCTTAGGATTCAGCCCATGTCTCCGACCCTGTCCGGCTCCGGCCTCCGGCTGATGCACGTGCACGCCCACCCCGACGACGAGTCGAGCAAGGGCGCGGCGAGCACGGCGAAGTACGTCGCGGAGGGCGTCGACGTGCACGTCGTCACGTGCACGGGCGGCGAGCGGGGCTCGATCCTCAACCCGAAGATGGACCGGCCCGAGGTGCTGGAGAACATCACCGCCATCCGCCGGGCGGAGATGGACAAGGCGCGCGAGATCCTCGGCGTGCGCCAGGACTGGCTCGGCTTCGTCGACTCGGGCTGGCCCGAGGGCGACCCGAAGCCGCCGCTGCCCGAGGGCTGCTTCGCGCTGGTCCCGGTCGAGGAGGCGGCCGAGCCGCTGGTCCGGCTGATCCGCGAGTTCAAGCCGCACGTGATGACGACGTACGACGAGAACGGCGGCTACCCGCACCCCGACCACGTGATGTGCCACAAGGTCTCGGTCGCGGCGTTCGAGGCGGCCGGCGACCCGGACCGCTACCCCGATGCCGGCGAGCCGTGGCAGCCGCTCAAGCTCTACTACCACCACTCGTTCCACCGCGAGCGCACGCAGGCGCTGCACGACGCGATGATCCGGCACGGCCTCGAGTCGCCGTACGCCGAACGCCTCAAGGAGTGGAAGCCGGACCCGGTCCACGCGGCCCGGATCACCACCCGGATCCCGTGCGCGGAGTACTTCTCGATCCGCGACCAGGCGCTGCTCGCGCACGCGACGCAGATCGACCCGGACGGGCCGTGGTTCGCGGTGCCGCTGGAGATCCACCAGGAGGCCTGGCCGACCGAGGACTACGAGCTCGCGCGCTCGCTGGTCGACGTCGAGCTCCCGGAGGACGACCTGTTCGCGGGCGTCCGCCACCTGGCTGAGACAATGAAGTCATGACCGCCGCTGTCGTCGACCTCCTCGTCCTGGCCGCCCAGGAGGCGCCCGAGCCCGAGGACGTGAAGGCCGGCTGGCTCGGCTTCGCGGTGTGGATCGGCCTCGTCGTGGCCGTCGTGCTGCTGGCGTTCAGCTTCGTCAAGCAGCTGCGCAAGGTGGACTTCGAGGAGAAGGACCCCGACGCCCCGGCCTCCGAGGGCTCGGAGAACGACGACAAGCGCAACGGGACCTCCACGCCCTCCTGACCGACCGCACGAGCGCGTCCGAGGCGTCGCGGTCCGGCTCCGCGGCGTGGCCATGCGTATGGCCCGCATGCCCTAATTAACCGACGGCTTAGGGGGCCATTGACGTCCCCGCCGGGCGGGTCGATGGTGAGGTGACCCAGGTCACATCGATCGACCGCGTCCGAGAGGAGCCGTCGTGCAGGTCCCTGCGCCCTTCGAGTACGAACGCGCCACCAGCGTCGACCAGGCCATCGGGCTGCTCGACCGCTTGGGCAGCGAGGCCCGCCTCGTCGCCGGCGGTCACAGCCTCGTCCCGATGATGAAGCTGCGCCTGGTCAACCTCGAGTACCTCATCGACATCAACGACCTCCACGACGAGCTCGGCTACGTGCGCGTCGGCACCGACGAGGTCCGCATCGGGGCGATGACCCGGCACCGCGAGCTGGCGGAGTCGGTCGAGCTCGCCGCGCTGTTCCCGATCTTCGCCGACGCCGAGGCGGTGATCGCCGACCCGCTCGTCCGCAACCGCGGCACCATCGGCGGCTCGCTGTGCCAGGCGGACCCGTCCGAGGACCTCTCCGCGGTGTGCACCACCCTCAACGCGTCCTGCGTGATCCGGGGCGCGAACGGCGAGCGTGTGGTGTCGATGGAGGAGTTCTACCGCGGCCCCTACGAGACCGCCGTCGAGCACAACGAGATGCTCACCGAGATCCGGATCCCGGTGCGGCCCAACGGGTCGAGCGCCTACGCCAAGGTCGAGCGCCGCGCCGGCGACTGGGCGGTCACCTCGGCCGGCGCCGCCGTCTGGATGGACGGCCCGGTCATCACCGACGCCCGGGTCGGGCTGGCCGCCGTCGGGCCGAACACCACCGGCATCCCCGCGATCTCCGAGCTGCTGCGCGGGCAGGCGCCCTCCGACGAGCTGTTCGCCCGGGCCGGGGCGATCGCCGCCGAGAGCTGCAGCCCCACCACCGACAACCGCGGCACCGCCGACTACAAGCGCCACCTCGCCGACGAGCTCACCCGGCGCACGCTCCGCCGAGCGGTCGAGCGCATCGAGGCCGGCCGGGCCGGCGACCAGGCTCACGAAGGAAAGGACTGACGATGCAGGTGACGATGACCGTCAACGGGGAGACCGTCACCCGGGAGATCGAGGGCCGCATGCTGCTGGTCCACTTCCTGCGCGACGAGCTCGGGCTCACCGGCACCCACTGGGGCTGCGACACCAGCAACTGCGGCACCTGCGCGGTGTGGCTCGACGGCGAGCCGGTGAAGTCCTGCACGGTCCTGGCCGCGATGGCCGGCGGGCACGAGGTCCGCACCGTCGAGGGACTGGAGCAGGACGGCGTGCTCGACCCCGTCCAGGAGGGGTTCATGCGCTGCCACGGCCTGCAGTGCGGGTTCTGCACGCCCGGCATGCTGATGACCGCTCGTGCCCTGCTCGACCGCGACCCGAACCCGAGCGAGCAGACCATCCGCGAAGCGATCTCGGGACAGATCTGCCGCTGCACCGGCTACACCACGATCGTCCGCTCCGTGCAGTGGGCCGCCGGCCACGGCGACGGTCACGGCGACGGGGCGGAAGCCGCCTCCAGTGAGCCCGAGGAGACCGTCGGGAGCGCGTCATGACCACCATCAAGCACGAACCAGGCGTCGCCGAGGTCGCCGAGGACCTCGAGCACGTCGACAACGACCAGAAGCCGCTCGGCCACGGCCGGATGCTGCGCAAGGAGGACCCCCGGTTCATCCGCGGCCGCGGCCGCTACGTCGACGACGTTCAGCTGACCGGCATGCTGCACCTGGCGATCCTTCGCTCGCCGGTCGCGCACGCGCGGATCGTCTCGATCGACACCAGCGCCGCCGAGGCGCACCCGAAGGTCAAGGCCGTCGTCACCGGCGAGATGCTGGCGGAGAAGGGGCTGGCCTGGATGCCGACCCTGTCCAACGACGTGCAGGCCGTGCTCGCGACCGACAAGGTCCGCTTCCAGGGTCAGGAGGTCGCCTTCGTCGTCGCCGAGGACCGGTACGCCGCCCGCGACGCCCTCGAGCTGATCGACGTCGAGTACGACATCCTCGAGCCCGTCGTCGACGTACGGAAGGCGCTGGCCCCCGAGGCCCCGGTGATTCGCGACGACCTGGAGGGCAGGACTGACAACCACATCTTCGACTGGGAGACCGGGGACGCCGACGCCACGGCGAAGGTCTTCGCGAAGGCCGACGTCGTGGTGACCCAGGACATCGTCTACCCGCGGGTGCACCCGGCCCCGATGGAGACCTGCGGCGCGGTCGCCGACTACGACCCGGTGGAGGGCAAGCTCACCCTCTGGTCCACCACGCAGGCACCACACGCCCACCGCACGCTGTACGCGCTGGTCGCCGGGCTGCCCGAGCACAAGATCCGCGTGATCGCTCCCGACATCGGCGGCGGCTTCGGCGGCAAGGTGCCGATCTACCCCGGCTACGTCTGCGCGATCGTCGGCTCGCTGCTCACCGGCAAGCCGGTCAAGTGGGTGGAGGACCGCACCGAGAACCTCACCAGCACCGGCTTCGCCCGTGACTACATCATGCGCGGTGAGATCGCCGCCACCAAGGAGGGCCGGATCCTGGCCGTGCGCACCTACGTGCTGGCCGACCACGGTGCCTTCAACGGCGTCGCCGCCCCGACGAAGTACCCGGCCGGGTTCTTCGGCGTCTTCACCGGCAGCTACGACCTCGAGGCGGCGTACTGCCACATGACCGCGGTCTACACCAACAAGGCCCCGGGCGGCGTGGCCTACGCCTGCTCGTTCCGGATCACCGAGGCGGTCTACCTCATCGAGCGGCTGGTCGACTGCCTCGCCTACGAGCTGGAGATGGACCCCGTCTCGCTGCGGCGCCGCAACCTGCTCCGGCCCGACCAGTTCCCGTACACCACCAGGACCGGCTGGGTCTACGACTCCGGCAACTACGAGCGGGCGCTGGACGTCGCCCTCGAGATCGCCGGGTACGACGAGCTCCGGAAGGAGCAGGAGGAGCGCCGGGCCCGCGGCGAGCTGATGGGCATCGGGGTCTCGTTCTTCACCGAGGCGGTCGGCGCCGGACCCCGCAAGCACATGGACATCCTCGGCCTCGGCATGAACGACGGCTGCGAGCTGCGGGTGCACCCCACCGGCAAGGCCGTCGTCCGGGTCTCCTGCATGAGCCAGGGCCAGGGCCACGAGACGACGTTCGCCCAGATCGTCGCCGAGGAGATCGGCATCCCGCCGGAGGACATCCAGGTGGTCAACGGCGACACCGACCAGACCCCGTTCGGCCTCGGCACCTACGGCAGCCGTTCGACGCCGGTCTCCGGTGCCGCCGCCGCGCTGGTGGCCCGCAGGGTGCGTGACAAGGCCCGCATCATCGCCTCCGGAATGCTCGAGGTGTCGGTCAACGACCTGGAGTGGACGAAGGGCGCGTTCCACGTGAAGGGCGACCCGAGCAAGTCGGTCACCATCCAGGACATCGCGATGCGTGCCCACGGCGCCGGCGACCTGCCGGACGGGCTCGAGGGCGGGCTCGAGGCCCAGATCTGCTACAACCCCGAGAACCTCACCTACCCGTTCGGTGCCTACATCTGCGTCGTCGACATCGACCCCGGCACCGCCCAGGTGAAGGTGCGCCGGTTCGTCGCGGTCGACGACTGCGGCACCCGGATCAACCCGATGATCATCGAGGGGCAGGTGCACGGCGGTCTCACCGACGGCGTCGGCATGGCGCTGATGGAGATGATCGCCTTCGACGAGGACGGCAACTGCCTCAGCGGGTCGCTGATGGACTACCTCATCCCGACCGCGCTCGAGGTGCCGCACTGGGAGACCGGCTACACGGTGACGCCGTCGCCGCACCACCCGATCGGCGCCAAGGGCGTCGGCGAGTCCGCGACCGTCGGCTCGCCACCGGCGGTGGTGAACGCCGTGGTCGACGCGCTCAAGCCGTTCGGCGTACGCCACGCCGACATGCCGCTGACCCCGTCGCGGGTGTGGGACGCGATGCGTGGCGACCCCACGCCGCCGATCTAGGCCGAGAGGAACGTGGTTGTGACCCTCAGCGACCGCATCGACGAGCTCGAGCACGCCCGGGTGCCCTTCGTGCGTGCCACGGTGGTGCGCGCGCAGGAGCCCAGCTCGACCAAGGCCGGCGACCGCGCGATCGTGCTCGCCGACGGCTCGATGGAGGGCTTCGTCGGCGGGCACTGCGCGGCCGGGTCGGTGCGCACAGCCGCGCTCGAGACGCTGGAGAGCGGCGAGAGCCTGCTGCTGCGCGTGCTCCCCGAGGAGCGAGAGGCGTTCCCGGAGACGCCGGGCGCGCGGGTGGTGGTGAACCCCTGCCTGTCCGGAGGTGCGATGGAGATCTACCTCGAGCCGGTGCTGCCGGCGCCGGTCCTGCACCTGGTCGGAGCCTCACCCACAGCGGAGGCACTCGCCACACTCGCGCCGGCCGTGGACTTCGTGGTCACCCGCGCCGACGACGGCGCCTCGCCTGAGGGTGCCGTCGCGGTCATCGTGTCCACCCACGGCGGCGACGAGGTGGGCGCGATGCGACGCGCCCTGGACGCCGGGGTCGGGTTCGTCGGGCTGGTCTGCAGCCGCACGCGTGCCAAGGAGATCCTCCACGAGCTCGCCCCGGCCGAGGACGAGCTGCCTCGCGTGCACCCGCACGTCGGCCTCGACATCGGCGCGCGGACCGCTCCGGAGATCGCGCTGTCGATCCTCGCGGCGGTGATCCGCGCGATCAGGCTCGAGGGCCTCACCGCGGCGAGCCTGCCGTCCATGTCCGCTCCGGTCCCGTCCACCGCGATCGACCCGGTCTGCGGGATGACGGTCACGGTCCTGCCGGACACGCCGCACCTGCAGCACGACGGCGTCGACTACTGGTTCTGCAACCCCGGTTGCCGGGACACGTTTGCCAGCACACTGGCGTCGTGACCACATCTGTCGAGCGATCCGACGGGCGCGACCTGCCGGGTGACGCCGAGGAGGTACGCCGCCTCCTCGACGAGCACGACTACCTGGCCGACCAGGGCACCGCCACGGCGATCTTCCTGTCGCTGCGCCTCGGGCTCCCGCTGCTCCTCGAGGGTGAGCCGGGCGTGGGCAAGACGGCTGCGGCGAAGGTGCTCGCGCTGGCCCTCGGCGTACCGCTGGTGCGACTGCAGTGCTACGAGGGGCTCTCGGCCAGCGAGGCGCTCTACGACTGGAACTACCAGCGCCAGCTGCTCGCGATCAGGCTCGCCGAGGCGCGGCACGAGCGGCTGACCGAGGCCGACCTGTTCTCCGAGGAGTACCTCCTGGAGCGGCCGATCCTGCACTGCGTCCGGTACGACGGTCCCGCGGCGCCGGTGCTGCTGATCGACGAGATCGACCGCGCCGACGACGAGTTCGAGGCCCTGCTGCTGGAGTTCCTGGGCGAGTCGTCGGTGACGGTGCCCGAGCTCGGCACGTTCACCGCGGTCCGGCCGCCCATCGTGGTGCTGACCTCCAACCGGAGCCGCGACCTGCACGACGCGCTGCGCCGGCGATGCCTGTACCACTGGCTGGAGTTCCCGTCGCCCGAGCGTGCGGTCGCGATCCTGCGGCGGACGGTCCCCGACGCCAACGAGGCCCTGATCGAGTCCGCGGCCCGGTTCGTGGGGCACGTGCGCACGCTCGACGTCGACAAGGCGCCGGGGGTCGCGGAGGCGATCAACTGGGTCGCCGCGCTGGCTGCGCTCGGGGTGGGCGAGCTGGTGCGGGAGGACGTGCGCGCCACGCTCAGCGCGCTGGCCAAGACCCCGGACGACCGCGACGTCCTGGCCGCGGCCGCGGACTCGTTCGTGTTCGGGTAGCGCGTGATGAGCGAGCCCGGCGGCCCGGTCCTGCGCGCGGTGGACCGCGGCGCCTTCGTGGTCGCGCTGGGGGAGCGGCTCCGCTCGGCGGGCGTGCCGGTGACGTTCACCGCCCTGTCCGCGCTGACCGAGGGACTCGAGGCGTCGGCCCCACGCGACCTGGACGCGCTGTACTGGCTGCTGCGGGTCACCCTCGTGAACCGCCAACACGACCTGCCCACGTTCGACCGGGTCTTCGACCAGGTGTTCCGCGACGCCGCCCTGCCGCTGGAGGGACAGGCCAGTGGGCCGCTGCAGCGTGAGGTCGAGGAGAGCGAGGGCGAGAGTGTCGCCGGCGCCTCCCCGGCCGGAGCGGCGGAGGGCACGACCGTGGTGCTGCCGTGGCACGCCCGGGCCCACGAGGCCGACGACGGTGGTGTCGACGGCGACCTGGTGGTGCCGGAGCTGATGCCGAGCGCGGTGCGGGCGGTGGCCGAGGTGCCCTTCGAGGAGCTGGACGAGCACCAGCTCGCGCTGGTCGGCGCCTGGCTGGAGCGGTCGCTGCCGCGGTGGCCGCAACGGGTCAGCCGGCGCCGGCGGGTGGTGCCCGGAGGGCGGCGCATCGCGCTGCGCGAGACGATCGCGCGCTCCCGCCGTACCGGCTGGGAGGCGGTGCGGCTGAGCCGGACCCGCGCCGTACCGCGGCCGCGGTCGCTGACCATGCTGGTCGACGTCAGCGAGTCGATGCGCGCCTACTCCACCGCGTACCTGCACGTCATGCGGGCGCTGGCCAGGTCGGGGCGCGCGGAGACCTTCGCGTTCTCCACGTCGCTGACCCGGCTCACCCCCGCGCTGCGGAACCGGTCCGCGAGCACGGCGATGGAGCTGGCCAGCGAGCAGGTGACGGACCGGTACGGCGGCACCCGGCTGGCGACCTGCCTCGCGGAGCTGCTCGCCTCGCGGCACGGGCAGGCGCTGCGCGGCGGGGTGCTCGTGGTGTGCTCCGACGGCTGGGACTCCGACGACTCGGCGCTGCTGGCGCGGGCGATGAAACGCGCCCGGCTGCGGGCGTACAGCGTGGTGTGGCTGAACCCGCGGGTGGCGGCGCCCGGCTTCGAGCCGCTGGTCGGGTCGATGGCCACCGCCCTGCCGTATTGCGACGCGTTCCTCCCGGCGCACCACCTACGCGCGGTGCTCGACGCGCTGGACGTGATCGTGGCGCCGGTGATGGCCCCGGTCACGACCACAGCGTGACGTGCACCGAGGGGCGGAACCGTCCGCGGCGCACGCCCGCACCTCGCACCATCGCCTGGGTGGCGCGCGGGGTGGTGATGAACCGGAGCAGCTCGGCGGTGGCGGGCACCTGACTGTGCGGTGGCAGCGCGAGCGCGGACCAGGTGCCGGTCGCGCGCAGGTGGCTGCCCTGGACGGCGGCGACCCGCCCGCCCGCGAGGTCGCCGGCGACGGCGAACCGCAGCGCGAGCGACAGCCCGTCGCCGCGCTTGGTCTCCTCGACGGCGGCGGCGTCGCTCTGGAAGATGCTCTGGCGCTCCTCGGGGATGCCGAGCTGGCGCAGCATCCCCGCGACGGTGCCCTGCTCGCCGGCCGCGGACGGGCCGAGGAACCACCGCTGCTCACGCACCTGCTGCGGAGTCGCCAGCATCCCGGCCAACGGGTGCGCGGGCGCGGCGACGGTCACCACCTCGTAGTTGAGGAACGGCGTCCGCACCAGCGAGCCGCCCTCCGGGTGCACGGGGCTGACGGCGATGTCGACGGTCCGGGAGTGCAGCAGGTCGGCCATCTGGGACGGCGCGCACACGCTCAGCTCGACGTCGAGGTCGTCGGCCCGGCTCGCGAAGAGCTCGATGAGCCCGGGGGCGGCGTGCTCGGCGAACAGGCTGGAGGCGGCCATGCGCAGCAGCCGTCGGCCGGCACTGGCCTGGCTGACCTCGTGCACGGTGCGCTCCTGCAGGCCGACGATCTCCATCGCCCGGCTCGCCAGCCGCAGGCCGCCGGGGGTGAACGCCAACCCGGAGGCGGTGCGCACGAAAAGCTGGTCGTCGAGCTCCTTGCGGAGGTGCCCGACGTGGATGGACACCGCGGCCTCGCTCACTCCCAGCTCCTGGGCGGCCGACTTGACCGAGCCGAGCCGCACGACGCAGGCGAACGCCTTGAGCTGGGCGGGCGTCATCGTCAGGCCGTCCGGCGCAGCCGCACCAGGCAGTCGTACGCCGTACGCGCCGGATGCGCCCGGTGGGAGACGGGGTCCTCGACCACCTGACGGCTCACGCGCTCGGCGCGCAACACCTCGAAGGAGCAGCCGCGCAGGTCGTCGAGCACGTCCTCGGCGGTGTAGAGCACCGCGGGGTCGGACGGGCCGCCCGTTCCCTCCTCGATGTTGGTGCTGTCGTGGGCGACGACGAAGAACGTGCCGCCGACGGTGAGGCAGTCGAACGCGCGCCGCATCGCCTGGCGGCGCTCGTCGGCGACGAGCTGGAGGTAGGCGATGAGGACCAGGTCGAACGAGACCGGCCCGGGGTCGTACTCGAGCACGTCCGCGTGCACCCACTCGACGTGGAGATCGCGCCCGCCGGGGCGCTGGGCCAGCGCGGCCCGGCCCTTGTCGAGCCCGACGAGGGAGAAGTCGACGGCGGTGACCTCCCAGCCCTGCTCGGCGAGCCAGATCGCGTTGCGACCCTCGCCGGCGGCCAGGTCGAGCGCCCGCCCGGGGCGGAGGTCCTTCAGCTCGCTCTCGACGAACTGGTTGGGTCCGGCCGACCACACCAGCTCGGTGGCGGCGTACCTCTCGTCCCAGGCACGTGCGTCCACGGCCAAAGACTAGGCCGCGGACGCACTGTGAGTGGTTGGTTCAGGCGATCAGTTCTGCTCGCCGCGCTGCTTGGCGACCTCGGCGTGCACCTCGGCCATGTCCAGGCCCTTGACGGCGTCGATGACCTGGTCGAGCGCGGCGGGCGGCAGCGCGCCCGGCTGCGCGAACACGAGCACGCCCTCGCGGAACGCCATGAGCGTCGGGATCGAGGTGATGTTGGCGGCGCGTGCCAGCGCCTGCTCGGCCTCGGTGTCCACCTTGCCGAACACGATGTCGGGGTGGGCCTCCGACGCCTTCTCGAACGTAGGCGCGAACTGGCGGCAGGGGCCGCACCAGGACGCCCAGAAGTCCACGAGCACGATGTCGTTGTCGGCGACCGTCTCCTCGAAGTCGGCGGCCGTCAGGTTGGTCGTGGGCACGTGTGGGTCTCTCCTCCAGTGGTGGATCTCTGTCGCCCGGCACAACACCGCGGGCGGGTGAGACATTCCGGCCCGCTTCCGGGGTACGTCGCTGGTCCGCGCACCAGGGAGGGCCGATGGCCGACCGCACCGACTCGCTCACGTTCGTGGGGACCGCCACCACGCTGATCCGCATGGGCGGCTTCTCCGTGCTGACCGACCCCAACTTCCTGCACCGGGGCCAGCGCGCCTACCTCGGCAAGGGGCTGTGGTCGCGCCGGCTCACCGAGCCGTCGCACCAGCCGGAGGACCTTCCGGCGCTCGACGCCGTGGTGCTCTCGCACCTGCACGGCGACCACTTCGACCGGGTCGCGCGACGACGGCTGTCGCGCGACCAGCCGGTGATCACCACCCCGGCTGCCGCCCGGAGGCTGACGGACTGGGGGTTCGCCGCCCTGGGCCTCGAGACGTGGTCCTCGACCCGGCTGGAGCGTCCCGGCGAGAGCCTGACGGTCGAGGCGCTGCCGGGCATCCACGCGCGCGGGCTGATGGGTGCGCTGCTGCCACCGGTGATGGGCTCGCTGCTCGTGCACCGCGTCGACGGCGCGGTCCGGCGTACGACGTACCTCACCGGCGACACGCTCACCGGGGAGCACGTCTCCGAGATCGCGCGGCGGCATCCCGGCATCGACACGGTCGTCGCGCACCTGGGCGGCACGCGGGTGCTGCTGCACACCGTGACGATGGACGCCGAGCAGGGCGTCGACCTGGTGCGCCGGATCGGGCCGGGCGAGGTGGTCCCGGTGCACTACGACGACTACCGGGTGTTCCGCTCGCCGCTGTCGGCGTTCGTCGGGGCCTACCGCGAGTCGGGCCTCACGGCGACGCTGCGCCAGGTGCGGCGCGGCGAGACGCTGGAGCTGGGCGATCCGGTCGAGCGCTGACGCCGCCGGGCCCGGGGGGAGGCTTGGAACCGCCCGCCGCGGGCACGGGGGCGCCGTGACGACGAGGGCGACCAAGGCTGCAGCCAAGCGACCGTCCGTGCGCAAGGCCGCGGAGGCGTACTTCGGGCACGCACGGCTGCGGCCGGGCCAGAAGGCGGTCGTGGAGGCGCTCCTCGACGGTCACGACGTGCTGCTGGTGGCGCCGACCGGTGCCGGCAAGTCGCTGACCTACCAGCTCGGCGGGCTGCTGCTCGGCGGCTGCACGGTGGTGGTGTCGCCGCTGCTGGCGCTGCAGGTCGACCAGCTGCGCCGGCTCGAGGAGCTCGACCCGGCCCCGGCGGCGGCCCGCATCAGCTCGGCGGAGAGCGCCGCGGAGCGCGAGGAGGTGCTCGCCCAGGCCGAGGCGGGTGAGCTGGACTTCCTGTTCCTCTCGCCCGAGCAGCTCGCGTCCGACGAGGTGCGCGCCCGGCTCGCGGAGATCGAGCCGACCCTGGTGGCCGTCGACGAGGCGCACTGCGTGTCGACCTGGGGGCACGACTTCCGGCCGGACTACTTCCGGCTCGGCGACCTGGTCGCGGAGATGGGGAAGCCGCGCGTCGTCGCGATGACCGCGACCGCCGCGCCGCCGGTGCGCGAGGACATCGTCGAGCGGCTGCACCTCGAGGACCACCGGCTGGTCGTCAGCGGCTTCCGGCGAGACAACCTCGCGCTGTCCGTCGTTCGCGCGGTGTCCGCGGACGCGGCGCGCGAGACCGTGCTGGACCTCGTGGGGCGCACCGAAGGACCGGGCATCGTGTACAGCCGCACCCGCAGGCTGACCGAGGAGCTCGCGGAGGCGGTGACCGAGGGCGGCCGCCGTGCGGTCTGCTACCACGCGGGCCTGAGCGGGCGGCGGCGCGACGAGGCGTACGAGGCGTTCATGAACGGCGAGGTCGAGGTCATCGTGGCGACGTCGGCGTTCGGCATGGGTGTGGACAAGCCCGACATTCGCTGGGTGGTGCACGCGCAGGCGCCGGAGGCCCCGGACACCTACTACCAGGAGGTCGGCCGCGCTGGTCGGGACGGCGAGCCGGCGGAGGTGTGCCTGGTCTACCGGCCGGAGGACCTGTCGCTGGGCCGGTTCTTCGTCGGCGGTGTCCCGGACCTCGCGGACGTACGGCGGGTGCGGAAGGCGGTCGCGAAGTCGGGGGGCGACGACCGGGGCGCGGTGCAGGGGGCCACCGGGCTCGGCCCGCGCAAGGTAGGCCGGATCCTCAACCTGCTCGAGCTCGCGCGGACCTCGTCGGACGAGGGAGCGGACGAGGCGAAGACCGCGGTCGAGCGCGCCGAGGCGCAGCAGCGGCTGGACAAGTCCCGCGTGGAGATGATGCGGACCTACGCGGAGACGACGCGGTGCCGCACGGAGTGGCTGCAGAGCTACTTCGGCGAGGAGGACCGCGAGCTGTGCGGTCGTTGCGACAACTGCGTGTCCGGTGTCGCCGAGGCGCCGGCCGCGCCGAAGGACGGCCCGGCCGTGCACACCTACGTCGATCACCCGGAGTTCGGCCGCGGCACCGTAGCGGACATCGAGGACGACCGGGTGACGGTGCTCTTCGAGGACGTCGGCTACAAGACGCTGTCGCTCGAGATCGTCACCGAGCAGGGCCTGCTGGACGAGGTGGCTGCGTCCAGCTCATGAGCCGGTGAGGCGTTCGTCGAGCAGGTCGGCGAACGCCGGCGCCCGCCAGTAGCCGTTGTGGTCCACGCCGTCCTCGGCCGCGAACACCAGCCGGTCCGCGATCGGGAAGCCGGGGACGCAGGGCACGTCGTAGCAGCCGTCGGTCGGTACGACGAGGTCGTTGGGCCGGGCCGCGAAGACGATGTCGCTGCCGGCATCGAGCGCGACGCGTGCGAGCGCGGAGCCGGGCGGGGGCTCGTAGTCGGCGCCGACCGCCGTCCAGCCGTCTGTGTCTGTCTTCGTGCCGGCGGTGTTGAGCACCTCGGTGAGGAACGGGCTGTCCGGGTCCATCGCGGCCAGGCCGTCGAGCCCGTCGAGCGCCCCGACCACGACCTGCTGCACCAGCCGGAGCATGACCTCGAGGATCGGCCCGCCGAGCGGGTCGGGCAGCCGGTCGGCCATCGTCGTGAACCGGTCGAGGAGCTGCCCGTAGCGCGCCTCGTCGGCGAGCGCCGTGCCCGCGTTGGGTGTGCCGACGAGCACGACGCGTCCGGTGTCGAACAGGCCACCGGTGCGCTCCGGCTGCTCCGCCAGCAGGCGCGACACCAGGCCGCCGCGCGAGTGCGCGAGCAGGTCGACCGCGACCCGTTCGGTGCCGAGCCGTTCCGCGAGCCACGCCACGTTGTCGATCGGCGAGACCGAGATGGTGGGGTGCTCCAGCGCGACCACCCTTCCGCCGTACCTCTGGACGAGGCGGTCCAGCGCGCTGTCGGGCAGGGCGCCGAAGGCGCTGCCCGCCGTACTCGCCGTGCCGTGGACGAGGAGCAGCACCCGACCGGCGGCCGCCAGCCCGCCGAGGTCGACGTCGCCGCCGTCGGGGAACATGCGCAACCGGTGCGGACGCGCCCGTGTCTCGAACGCCTGCACCACCCGGTCGACGACGTCGAAGACGAACCGGCGGATACGGCCGGGCAGCGCCGCCTCGTCGACGAGCGCGAGGTCGTCGGGCCGGTGCCACGTGAGCGCGCCCTCGTGCGACTCGTACAGCAGGACTCCGGCTCGTCCGGGGCCTACCACCACGGGCTCGGCGACCCCGGTCGTCTCCTGCAGCTCACTCTCGGCCAGGGCTTTCTCGAACGCGGCGCTGGGCATGGTGGCACCGTAGGGGACGGAGGTGAGCGATGGCCCCGGACCAGGTGCCCGACGTGATCGCGCACGGCTCCGACCGCCCGGACCGCGTGCCGCGCTGGGTCCGGACGTTGGTGGCCGTGGTGACGGTCGCGGGCGCAGTCGGCTGGTACGTCGGGCACGACGACCCGGCCCCGTCGTCCGGCGATGCCGGCGCGGAGGCGCCGCGAGCCGCCGCGTCGCTCGACCGGTTCGCCGCGCCCGTCTTCACCGGCGACAGGCCGGCCGGCCTCGCCGACCGGGACAGCCGCGACCTTGCCCACCATGCGGCGCTTCGCGCACGACCCCGGTCCCGCCGTCGGCATGCCGTGGGCGCCCCGCGTGCTCGTCCTGGCCGAGGGGCCGGTCGCCGTGAACAAGGTGGTCACTGCCGCTGCCGCCGACCGCCGCACGACGTGGACCGACCCGCCGTACCTCCTCTCGCCGCTCGCCTCCGCCCCGAGGGGCCGGATCCGGATCGACGACGACCACCACGTCACCTGCCGCGGCAGCCCGCGCATGCAGGCGCCCGGGTTCGAGGGCCGCGACTGGGTCAGCCTGCAGCCGCGCGTGCTCGACAACATGTGCCGCGGCTGGTGGGCGGTCGACCTGTACCTCGACGACCGCGGCCGCGTCGACGCCGTCCTGCTGCGCTCTTAGCCCGGCGTGCCACCGGCACCCTCCTAGGCTCGAGAGCATGACCAACCGTCTCGGCCAGGCAACGTCGCCGTACCTGCTGCAGCACAAGGACAACCCGGTCGACTGGTGGGAGTGGTCGGAGGAGGCGTTCGCGGAGGCGCGGGCGACGGACCGCCCGGTGCTGCTGAGCGTGAGGTACGCCGCCTGCCACTGGTGCCACGACGTTGACCGGTTGGCGGCTGTCGACGGAAATCAGCGAAACCGCAGGTCAGCGGCCTAGTGGCGGTTCGCGTCGAATCGGCCAGTGCCGCCGTTGGACACCGATTCCGGGGCTTCGTGCATCAGTTTCGTGCATCACTTTGGCCCCCATCACTGGCGACCCAGTGGCAGCCGATCTGCTGCCATTCTGATCCGTGGGCGCCCGGCGCGTCAGGAGCCAGTTGAGTAGCCAGACGACGACCTAATAGATCTACTCAGCTTCTCGCCCGCGTTCAAGAGGTCCCCGGGCTTCGATCCGGCATCGAACGCAGATCTCTTCCACGTCTGGCGTCTTGGCGTGGTCGTGCGCGAACGGCCGGCGCGGCCCGGGCACATCCAGCAGCCACGCGATCGACTTCGTCCCAGAGGCCCTGAACGGGTGCGAGAGCGCGCCCTCGCCTTGCCCTGCCCCATCTTCATGTTCAGTCATGTCGTAGCCGCACCAGCAGCAAGCGAGCCCTCTCTCGTCCTGCAAGGCGCGGTAAACGAGCTCGGCGTCAACGATTCCGTCGACGGAGAGGTCGCGGAGTTCCTCCAGGCGCGCAATGAAGGCGTCCAGTTTCGCGAGCGCACGGTCGTCGCCAGACATGCCATCAGTGTGCCCGCCACCGACGACGTCCAGCACTCGGTTTGTTGGTCATGTGTCGAGCCACTTAACAGGTCGCTCGGACGTGTTAGGAATCCGCGGAATCTTTAACACGTCGCGCGACCACGGCGTCGGGACGGCGTGCCGGGGGCGGTGCTGACAGGATGGACGTGTGGTCATCCGTCGTTCGTCGCCCGAGCCTCCGTGGGGCGGTCCAGAGATCAGGCATCAGCCCGGCATGGCCGACGACCTGATGCGTGAGCTGGCTCCGCTCCTTGCCGAGGACGGCATCGACCTCAACGACCCGAACTCGATCCACGACATGGAGTCGCTGCAGCGTGCCCTCGACCGGGCGGTCGAGCGGAGGAACATGCAGCTCTTCACGCCGGTCGGCGAGCCACGTGCGCTCGCGTTGACGACCCTGCGCCTGTTCGTGGAGGCCATCGCCGACGACCAGGCGGACCTCGCCGAGGCCATCCTCGCTACCGCCGTTCCTGAGTCTCCCGACGGGTCGCAGGCAACCGTCGCGGGGACCATCGGTGTCGCACTCGACCTGCTCGACACGATCGTCGGCAGCGGGCATCCCGAGGCGCCGGCCGGCATCGGTGCTCGGGCAAAGCTCCCGAAGGGGCACTGGTTCGGCGAGCGTGCCGCGCGCGACATCCTCGACCTCGCGCGTCGTGGCCGTGCCTTCCGTGCGCTTGACTCCCTGATGGTCAAGCAGGGCAGCCCGGCGGTCCAGGCGGGTGCGGCGCTCGCTCTGGCTGGTGCGATGCAGGCCTGGGCGGACCTGGCAGGCGAGCCTGTCGACCGGGTGACCCTGGTCGCATTCCGCGACGAGTAACCGTCGGTCTCATGGGCTATTCCGTATCGTTTTGATACGCTCTAGCACATGTCGATCCGCGATCTGGTGCTCGAACGAGCCGTTGAACAGCACGGGTACGTGACCACCCGCGATGCTCGCGAGCTCGGGATCGACCCTACGCAGCTCCGCCTGATGGCGGCCCGTGGGCGCTTGGAGCGGGTGGCGCGCGGTGTCTATCGGGTGCCGATTCTGCCCAGGACTGAACACGACGAACTGGCGGAGGCCGTGGCCTGGACATTGGGCAGAGGGGTCGTGTCCCATGAGTCGGCGCTGGTCTTGCACGGCCTGTCCGATGTGAACCCGTCGCGGATCCAGTTGACGGTACCGCGCGACAACCATCCGCGCGCCGCCGGAGGTGATCTCTATCGGCTCCACCGTCGCGCGCTGAAGCGCGAGGACGTGACAGAGAAGGATGACCTGCCGGTGACGACAGTAGCGAGGACGATCCGTGACTGCCTGGCCGTCGGCACCGACCCCGCGCAGCTCCGTCGGGCGCTCAATCAGGCGGCGAGCGAGGGCTTGGTCCGTCCTCGCGAGGTCGAGGCGCTGCGTGACGAGATCGACAAGCACGGCACTTCGGGAAGGAGGCGACGATGACCGCGCGCTACGATTCCTCGCCGTCGAACCTGCGCGCGCTGCGCGATCGGCTCGCCGCGGCCGCGAAGCGGGAGGGAGTTGTCTTCGG